>JBILFE010000645.1:0-2831 GCA_044351705.1 Luteolibacter sp.
TCTAGTTTTGTTCCGGCCCCGACAACCAATAATGCGACAACCAATAATATGCGGACGTGGACGTGCAAGGCGGCTTGGCGGCCCTCAGCTTTGAGGAGGCAAGCTAGGTCATGCCGGACACCATTTGCTGGTCCAACTCCACAAGCGTACAGCGTTGCAACGCGAGTTCGATCTCAGGAAGATGGATTTCAAACATCAACTTAGTCGCCTTTAATCCCAAGTTACCAGTGCGAACCAGAACCAGCTTCCAAGGACGACCGTGCAGAAGATGGGAGTAGTAGAAATCCGTGTCTTTTGTGACGACCACCCGCATCTCGGCCATGGAAACCTCGTTCAACAGACCATCGGGCGAGGCGTTCTGATCAGGCATGTCCAGCGTGTGAATTGCATCATGTCCTGCTGCCTGAAACACGGCACGCAGGCTGGGCGGCAAGTGCGCATCGATCAGGAACTTCATGCCGCATCGAAGTGCACGCTCCGAAGTTTGAGAGATTGTGCCGCAAATTGAATGCAAGCTTGCAGGTCTTCCCGTTCCAGATCTGGAAACTCCGCTAGCACGTCATCAAACGAATCGCCGCCAGCAAGGTATTCAAGGAGCGCTTCCACGGGATAACGGAGGCCGCGAATTACCGGCTTTCCATGGCAAACGGTTGGATCAATCGTGATCCGTTTCAGCAGTGTAGCGTTCTCATTTGGAGGAGCGTTCATGGCGGCAGCCTAAACCCGTGATGCCGTATTGCAACACTAACTTTTGCGGTTCAATGGCTCTGCATGGGCGGTGCATGCTCGAGCGCGGCGGGCAAGGTAAAAAGGAAGCAGGTGCCCTGGCCGGCGCCATGGGACTCTATCCAGATGCGGCCGTGATAAAGCTCGATGATGCGTTTGACGAGGGCCAGGCCAAGACCGGTGCCCTCGACGCTCGGATCGAGTTTCTCAAACAGGTTGAAGATCCTGTCATGGTAGCGCGGGTCCAGGCCGATGCCGTTGTCGCGGACAAAAAACACCGTCTCCGCGCCGCGCGTCTCCACGCCGATTACAATGCGCGGCGCTGGCTGATCGCCCATGAACTTGCAGGCATTCTCCACCAGGTTCTGCCAGATTTCCGCCAACCGGAGACGCTCGCCAAACAAGGTCGCGGCATGCTCGCCGACCTCCACCGTCACCTTCCGTTCGGCGATGCGCCCGGCCACTGCGCCCAGCGCATCGTCCACCAAGTCCCGGAACGTCACGCTCACCGGCGGGCCGACCGCATGACCGACGCTCGCAATATTTAACATATCTTCGAGCAGGAGCACCATCTTGGCCGTGGCGGCGCGGATGAAGCGCATGTCCTTTTCGATCCGCCCGGCATCGCCCGTCGCCATATCCTGCTCCAGATAGCTGAGGTATGCATTGACCGTGACGACCGGACTTTTCAGGTCATGGGAGGCGGCATAGAGGAAGCGTTCCAACTCGGCATTCTTTGCCTGCAACTCCGCCTCCGCCTGCTTGCGCTCGGTGATATTATCGAAAATGATGCCGACCTTCCGGCTGTCTTGTCCACCTACCCGATAGGCGCTCACCGAGAACCAACGATGCAGCGCTTTCGCCTCATGTTCGAACCGTATCGGCACGCCCGAGATGGCGACTTGTCCATAGAGTTCAAACCAATGCGCCTCATTGTGTGGAGCAATCTCGCGTATCCGCTTGCCCACCGCGTTCCGCAGGCCGCTTTGCGCCTCAAAGGCAGGGTTGAGTTCCAGGAAGCGGTAGTCGTTGGGTTGGTTGTGTTCGTCGAACAGCACTTCGATGACGCAAAACCCCTCAGACATCGTGCTGAACAACGTGAGATACCGCTGTTCGCTCACCTGCAGCTGCTCCATTACCTCGACTTCATTCCGGTAGAAGCGGACGCTCTGCTGGCGCCAGACCAGCCCCAATCCTGCACCCGCGCTAAACATCAGGGCGCCGACCACAAAGATGACTTGCCAGAGTAGCGTGTGCAAGGGCGCGACCACTTCACTAACATCCTGGCGCGCCACCATGCACCAGGGTGAATCCGGGATGGAGGACAGTGCGGCTATCACCGAGACGCCACGGTAGTCGACACCTTCCATGATGCCTTCATGGCCCAAGGCGGCCATCACCGCAGGCATGCCGGTGTTGGTGAGCGAGGCACGCATGGTCAGCGCGGCGTCCTTTTTAAACCGGAGATCGTTAAGAAAGACGACCTCGTCGCCTTCCCGGCGGACGAGCAACGTCTCCGCCGTAGCGCTGGGCACGGGCCAACGCTGGATGAACGGATAGAGATAAGTGGCGGGATCAATCCGCATGACGAGCACGCCCAGCGGACGCTTGCCGTCCGCCACGTCGATAACCGGCACCAAGACCGCCAGCTGGATTGTTCCGTCGGTGTCAGTGCGATAAAAATCCTGCAGCGTCACCCGGCCCGTGCGGAGTGCTTCTGCTGCGCTCTCAACCACTACGGCGGACACCGTCGTCAGTCCGGCGGGTGAGGAGAGGCGGGTTACACCGTTAGTATCCAGCAAGCGCATTTGGTCATACCGGAAGTGCTGCCCGTATTTATCGAGCCACGCTTGGAGCTGTAGTTGTGCATCCTGGTCCTGCGGCTGCTGCAAAAAGCGCTGCACCAAGCCCACGAAAGCAGAGTTATTTAACAAAACTCCCCCATCACTCAAGCACTCCTTGCGCCACTGTGCCAGCTCGTCGACTTTCAGCTCCGTAATGGCCAATAATTGGCGCTCGGTATCGCTGCGTAATTGCTGCCTCTGGTGCCGGCAGTAGAAGAAACCGGTTGCGCCAATGACCACCAGCAGAATCACGAAAGTCAG
>JBILFE010000647.1:0-2826 GCA_044351705.1 Luteolibacter sp.
AATCATTGGTTATGTTGGAGGCGATATAGATGAAATCGTTAGGTTCGATTTCGAGGTTGAATTTCATGTCGCCTTCATGGAGGAGCCGGCGGAAGTCCACCGGCAGGTGTTGGCCGCCGCGTACGATGAAGGAGTGGTCCAGATCGGCGAGTTCGATGATTTTATAGTCAAAGAGTCCGGTTTCAAGGCCGCCGGCGTTGGCGATGGCTTCGACCAAGGTGATGGGTCGTTCGAGGGTGACCACGC
Source organism: Luteolibacter sp. (assembly GCA_044351705.1). GTDB lineage: Bacteria > Verrucomicrobiota > Verrucomicrobiia > Verrucomicrobiales > Akkermansiaceae > Luteolibacter. Next base: position 247 of record JBILFE010000647.1, read on the forward strand.
CCTTATGGGCCACTTTGCCGAGAATGGTGAAACGTTTGGAGCCGATTTCCTGGGGCGTGATGATGACGCGGGGCGAGCGGAAGTGAGCCGCAAGGCTTTGTTCAATGGCTTGGCGGGCCTCGTCAAGGGTGAGGCCGGCAATCTGGATGTTTTGGGCTTGGAGATAGCTGACAGTGCCGTCCGGGGCGACACGGAAGGCTTGGCGGTTGAGATCCGGGCGACCGTACAGGGCGAAGTTGACCACGTCGCCGGGCCCCAGTTCGTAGCGTTTGCGCCACGAGGCAGGAGTGCTGGATGCTTGATTACCGGGCACGACGGCAGCAGGTGCCGGCTTCTTGGGCGCTGCCGGGGATGTCCCTTGGCCATGGAGCAGGGTCAGGGTGCAGGCATGAAGCAAGAGAATGGACAGACCACGGTGCATGGCGGGGAAATCTAGGAAAAGCGTCTGGCGAGAATGAGCGAGATGACATCTGCGATTGCGCGGACACGCCCGGCCGGGGGTTGTGTCCAAGCAATGGTTCCGTTACATGGAGGCAGATAAGCCGCGCCCAGCAGGCGCCAGTGGCTCGCGCGCCGCAGCGAGTCTTTGTTGCCGGCCACGACCGCCATCCAATAATCGATCTGCATGAGTTGCTCGCGGGTCTCGCTGTGGGGCAGAGCGGCGGCGCGGAGCAGGGTGGCTGTGTTAGCGGCGCTGGCGTCGGTCTTGAGCGGCGGCGCTGCGAGCCATTTCAATGAGTCGGGGCCAGTGTCCTCGCTCCAGAGTGCGTCAGGAGTGAGGTCGTGGATGTGGAGAGGTTTGCCGGTGTCATTCCAAGCGGCACTTGCCAGCATTGACCAGAAGCGGCGTTCATCGGCAGGCTCGAGGGCGGGTGTCCACCATAAAATCGAGCGTGGCGTCTTGAGGCGGGGGGCCATTTGCGTGATCCAGAAGTGCTCGATGGCGGCACGGGTGTCCGCCTCGCTGGTGGTCGGAATGCAGGCCACGAGCGGGGCCTGAGTGGCGGTGCAACATTCCAGGACGGATCGTCTCGAGGAGCGATGGGTGAATAGCAAGGTGAGCAGGGTGGCGATGCCGATGCCGAGGAGTCCGCAGGCGATACCGAGAATGGCGGGTTTTTTGATCAGGGAGGACGGTAGGATCCGGCGTGCGTCCGGCGTTTGGAACACTTGCCAATAGCCGGGCGCGGACGACGCAAAGATTTCAGCTTCCTTGAGGCGGTTGCTCATCAGGGACAGCCCACGGTGATGGAGTCGCGTTTTTTATGCAGCGCTTCGTAGGCGTTGATGATGGCGGGAAATTCGGCCAGCCGGGTGGTCGTGGTTTGGTAGATTTTTTCCAGCGATTGGATTTGGCTGGTGGCTTCCAGCAGCTCGTTGCGCAGGGTGAGAATGGAGAGATAGAGTTGGTTGCCGAGCAGGGTTCCAGTGTAGGCATCAAAGTCTAATTGACCTTTGGCGGTGCTTTCTGCGATTTGGCCGTTGAGGTAGTCGATGCTTTGCTGTTTGGCTTGGACCAGTGGATTGGCGTCGGTATAAGTGGCGCGCAAATTGGCCAGTTCATCCTTGGCGGTCTTGAGCTGCGATTCGATCGGGCTTTGGCGTTGGATTTGTGCGGTGTAGCTTTTGAGTTGTTGTTCTTTGGCGGAGGCGGTGATGCGGGCGGTTTCAAGTTGGAGTTCTACCAGCGAGAGTTTCGAGAGGGCGGCGGTGACTTGGGCCTCGCCACCGAGGAAGTCCTTGGCTTTGGAAAAATTGAGGATGGCGAGGTTGGTGGTGTCGAGTTGTTGTTCGAGGTCGGTGACTTCCTTTTGCAGGATGAGGCGCACTTCGTGGGCTTCGGTTTGTTGGAGGCGCTGGGTGTAGGCATTGATTTCCTCGGCCCAGATGGTGGTGAAGGCCACGGCATCCGCCGCGCTGACGGGCGAGTTGTAGGTGATATAGAAAATGTCGGTACCGGTGAGTTGTTTGGCCTCGACGAGGGTGTTGATGTGGTTGGGATCGATGCCGTTGTTGGCGCGTTTGAGGGCCGCATCGAGCGCTTCGGTGGCCAGCAAGGTGGCCAGCAGGGTGGCGTCATTGAGGTCCACCGGCCGATAGGCATGGCCGGTTTCCGAGGTTTGCACGGTCTGTGGCACCCTGCGTTTGATCAGGGAGACCGAAAGGGAATACGACGGATGGGTGATATGGATGCCAAGCAGGGTGCCAAGGGTGGCGCAAACCAACATCCCCAGAGCGATCCATGGCCAGCGCGAGAGCACGCCGGCAAGCAACCGCACCGGGTCAAACGACAGCGGAAACCGAAACTTGGGGCCGGGGTTGGAGGCTGCGCCGTGCGCCTCCGGCGGGGTGTCCTCGCTGGAGGAATGATGGGCAGCACCTGAGATAGGGTCGTTCATCGTGCGGATGTCTTAGGATGTGTCGGGCCCGATAGTCTTGGCAAGCATGAATCCGGCGCTTGTGCGCCGTCATGACCATTCTGAACTCAGTAAACGACCTCGTTTTTGACGCAGTGGCGAGCAAGTTGAATTCCCCGAAGGTGCGGTCAAGCTGAGGTTTTTTTGGGGGGATTGTGGATGA
>JBILFE010000054.1:0-10462 GCA_044351705.1 Luteolibacter sp.
ACTCGCGGCCAACCACTCATTGTTGGAGTCCATCCGCGCCTTTGCCGCCCGCGGCCGCACCATTTATGCGGAGTGCGGCGGCTTGATGTATCTCTCACAGGGCATCGCCACCCTCGACGGGGCACGCCATCCGCTGGTGGGCATCCTGCCGGCCTGGACGCGGATGGGTTCACAGCGGAAATTCCTCGGTTATGTGGAAGTCACCCTCACCCGCGACACCCTGTGGGGACCGGCCGGCACGCGGCTTCGTGGCCATGAGTTCCACTACTCGGAGTGGATGGATCCTCCAGCGGATTGCGCGACGGCTTACGCCCTGCGCTACCGCCGCAGCAACCAGTCCGTGGCCGAGGGCCACCTATCAGGCTCCACCCTCGCCACTTACGTTCACCTGCATTTTGCCTCGTGTCCGGCGGCCACCCGCCATTTCGTCAACTCCTTGAAATCACCCCAGCCATGACCGCGGAAATCCACAAATTGTTAGCCAAGCCGCTGAGTGGGCCGGACATCGAAGCCCGCTCATTCGAGATCATCGACCGCGAGGTGCCCGACCATTGCGGCTTCCCGGATGCCCCATGGGAGATCGTGCGGCGCATGATCCACACCACCGGCGACGTGACACTGGCTTCTCATGTTAGATTTTCCGCGGATGCCATCGCGTCCGGGGTTGGGGCGCTGCGCCGCGGCGCGGCGATCTACGCGGACTCCAACATGATCCGCAGCGGCCTGTCGCTGGCGCGCTTGCGCGGCGTCAACGCGGATTACGAGGCCGGCCGGATCACCTGTCATGTGGCGGATGCCGATGTGGCGGCGGAAGCGCACGAGCACGGGCTGCCGCGCTCGCTGTACGCCATCCGCAAGGCCAGGGCACGGCTCGACGGCGGCATCGCCGTCTTCGGCAACGCGCCGGTCGCCTTGATGGAACTCAACCGGATGATTCTGGAGGACGGCGTGCGCCCGGCTCTGGTGATCGCGATGCCGGTCGGCTTTGTGCATGTGGTCGAAAGCAAGGAAGAACTTGCAGCGTTAGGCGTGCCGTTCATCGGCATCAGCGGGCGGCGCGGCGGCAGCACCCTCGCCGTTGCCACGCTGCACGCGCTGTGCACTCTCGCAATGCGGGACAACGGGGACAAGGACACCTGCAGCACATAGGAAATGCTATCATTATGAACACCACGAATAATGAAACACTATGATTACTAAATCCAATCTACGCCCACTTATTTTTTGCATGTTGTTGTTTCCTTCAACCGCACATGCAATGCACATTTCCGAGGGCATTCTGCCCCCGCAATGGGCCGGCCTGTGGTTTCTACTCACGCTGCCTCTGGTGGCATGGGGCCTGCGGGACCTGCGGATCAAGAGCGCCCGCGAGCCGTTTTTCAAACCGATGGTGGGCTTGATCGGCGCGGCGGTGTTTGTGATCTCATGCATGCCGGTGCCGGTGCCGTCCGCCGGCACCTGCTCGCACCCCTGCGGCACCGGCATGGCCGCCATCTTCATCGGCCCCGCGCTGACGGTGGTGGTCAGCAGCGTCGCCCTGTTGTTGCAGGCGTTGTTTCTATCCCATGGCGGCCTGACCACGTTGGGAGCCAACATCATGTCGATGGGCGTGGTGGGAGCGTTGACAGGATGGGCGGTGTTCCGCTTGGGCAGACGTCTTGGCATGACCGGTTGGATGGCCGCGTTCCTGGCCGGAATGCTCTCGGATTGGGCGACGTATGCCACCACCTCGTTCGAGCTGGCCACCGCTCTGCACGGCAACGAATCGTTCTGGAGCCTGTTTGGCGGTATTGCGGTTTCATTCCTACCCACCCAACTGCCGCTGGGGATTTTCGAGGGAATCATGACCGCCGGGGTCTATCAGTTCATCGCGATCAGGCGACCGTCGCTGCTGGTTTGCCTCGGAGTGGCGCGCCCCCTCGATAGCGGTTGCGTGGAGAAAGGAGGTAACCCATGAAATCTGTTGCCAAAGTCATGATCTGCGTGGTGCTGCTCGCCGCGGGTTTCACATGGTGGTTGGGTAGGCAGGGGCATGAATGGGAGGGCGTGGACAAAACCGTAGTCGAAAAGCACGCGGATGCCGCCGGTCATCCGGCCCGCGAGCCATACATTAACACCGACCAGGGGGATCTGCTGCTGTTCTTCTTCTTGATCGCGGGATCAGCCGGCGGCTTTGTCGCCGGCTATTGCTTCCGCGAACTGTTTCCACCCGGAAAAAAGGAGGACAAGCCATGAGTCTGTTGTCAGAACTCTTTTCTGACCTGTTCGCGTCACGGGACAATGTCATGACGCGGATGGATCCGCGCGTCAAGGTGGTCGCCGCCCTGGCGCTGCAGGCGGGCGTGGTGTTCGCTTCGTCGCCAATTCTCCCGCTGCTGGTGTTTCTCGGCTGCGTGGGGGCCGCAGGAGGCGGTGGGATTCCTGCTAGATTCATCGGCATGAGACTGATAGGACCTCTGGTTATTGCCGGGATACTGCTGGTGTTGCAGGGCCTGCTGACAGGTGTGACACCGCTGTGGAGCATTGCGCCATTCGGCATGCGGCTCACAATCACTGCGGAGGGTTGGCGGACCGGGGTGTTGACCGCCTCCCGCGTGCTGGGCGGCACAAGCGTGATGCTGCTGCTCAGCGCGGTCACTCCGGCACATCGGATATTCCTCGCGCTGCGGGCCATGGGAATATCGAAAGCATGGGTGGAAATCGCCATGCTGATGTACCGGTATATCTTCGTGTTGCTGGACCTGACGGCGGATGTCGCCTCCGCTCAGCGCCTGCGCCTCGGTTATTCCAGTGTTCGGCGCGGCATGTCGTCGGCCGGGGTGGTGGCCGGCGTGGTGGTGCTGCGGGCGGTGGACCAGGCGGTGCGCACCAATGAGGCGATGCGCGTGAGAGGCTATCGAGGGGAAATCCCGCTGGGCGTCATGCCGCCGCTGGCATGGCGCGAGCGCTGGATCATCGCCGGCGCCGCGCTTGTGACGGGCGCGGCGTTTGCTCTAACTGAAATATGGCACTTATGAACGATTCAAGCATGGCTCTGGAAACCCACGGGGTGTCATTCAGCTACCCGGACGGGTTTGTGGCGCTGGCGGAGGTGGACTTCCGCGTGCGGCGCGGTGAGTTCGTGGCGATGCTCGCCTCCAACGGTTCGGGCAAGACCACCCTGATCAAGGTGCTGGCCGGCCTGCTCAAACCCCAACACGGCGAAACACGCATCAACGGCCGCGAGCTGCATTCCTATCCACAGACCAAACTCTATCAGCAAGTCGGGTTGGTGTTTCAAAACCCCAATGACCAGCTTTTCTGCGCCACCGTCAACGAGGACGTCGCTTTCGGCCCGCGCAACCTCGCCCTGCCCGAACACGAAGTCCAGGCCCGCGTCAGCGAGGCCTTGCAGGCGGTCGGCGCCGCTGAGCTCGGCCCCCGCGCGATCCACCACCTCAGTTACGGCCAACAAAAGCGCGTTGCCATTGCCGGGGTACTGGCGATGCGACCGCCGATCCTGATCCTGGACGAGCCGACGGCAGGCCTCGATCCACTGGGCGAGCACAACATGCTGTTATTGTTAGGAAAACTCAACCGCGAGCAAGGGATCACGATCGTGCTGGCGACCCACTCGGTGGACACGCTGCCGTTGTTTGCGGACCGGATCTATCTGTTAAACCAGGGCCGGGTATTGAAGGTTGGCACACCGGAGGAGGTGTTCCAGGATCACGGGATGATCGAGCGGGCGAGCCTGCGCCTGCCTTATGTCACGCGCCTGCTGCATGAGTTGAAACGCTTTGACGGGGTGCCCATCCAAGGGCTGCCCCTCACGGTGCGTGAGGCCCGCGAGCAATTGCTCAGCCTGATTCCCGACACCCTCATCGAGGAGGTGCAAGCACGATGAAACTCCGCACCGGATATACCACTAGTAAATCATAAATCATAAATCATAAATCAGAAAGTTGAAAGCAGAGATGATAGACGCACGATGAAACTCCGCACCGGATATACCACCGGCGCCTGTGCCGCCGCCGCCGCCAAGGCCGCAGCGCTCCGCTTGTGCACGGGCGTCGTGCCGACGGAAGTGGACATCGCCCTGCCCGAGGGTGTGCGCGCGGTTTTTCCGGTGGCGGCTTGCGACCTAACAAACTCCGGAGTGCAGGCCGCCGTCTGCAAGGACGCGGGCGACGATCCGGATGTGACCCACCAATCGTGGATCGTGGTGGAGGTGGCTTACGAGGCCGGCGATGAAGTTCGGTTTGTGGCCGGCGATGGTGTGGGCACCGTGACCAAGCCCGGGCTATCGGTGCCGCCGGGCGAAGCGGCCATCAATCCGGTGCCGCGCCGGTTGATCTGCGCGGCTTTGCGCGAAGTTAGCACGCTGGGGTTGCGGGTCACGGTATCCATTCCCGGCGGCAGGGAGTTGGCCGCGCGCACCTTCAATCCGCGCCTCGGCATCGAGGGCGGGCTATCCATTCTCGGCACCACCGGCATCGTCAAACCATTCAGCGCCACGGCGGTCACCGCCTCGCTGCAATGCGCGCTGGATGTGGCGGCGGCGTCCGGGGTGCGGGCTCCGGTGTTGGTGCCGGGCAACATCGGCGAGCGCGCCGCGCTGCGCAACCTGCGACTCGCTCCCGGACAAATCATCCAGGTGAGCAATCATTGGGGGTTCATGTTGGATCAGGCGGCCAGGGAAACGCGCTTCGAGAGTCTGTTAGTGTTGGGTCACCCCGGCAAGCTCGCCAAACTGGTGGACGGCGATTGGGACACCCACTCATCCAACTCGGCGAGTGCCACCGCCGTGGTGGCCCGCATCGATCATGAGCTGCCCGGCGCTCCGGCACCGGCAAGCCTAACGGTCGAGGGGATTTTCGCGGCTTGCGATGCGGCGCGTTCCAAGGTATTGGGCGACGCGCTTGCAGCCCGCGTGCATGCCGCCATCAGCGCGCGCATCGGTGCGCATAAACCGCTAACCGTGGCCTTGGTCAATATGCCAGGCGCGATTCTTGGAAGTTTTGGAGATATGCAATTATGGAAATGAAACCAATCGTCATTGTGGGTTGCGGCCCCGGCGGGCTGGAGCATGTGACACCGGCCGCGCGGCGGGAAATCGCACGGGCGCGGGTTCTCATCGGGCCCGCACGGCTGTTGGATTTGTTTCCACAGGAGGCGGAACGGATCGTGGTCGGTGCTGATGTTGGCGGCGTTCTTGATGCCATGGACGCACGCCTTGCGGTGGGTCCGCTGGTGGTGTTGGTGACGGGAGATCCCGGCTTGTGCAGCATGGCGCAGCCGGTGATCCGTCGCTTCGGACGCGCCGCGTGCCATGTCATCCCGGGCATCAGCTCGCTGCAAGCGGCATTTGCCGCCATCGCCGAGGATTGGTTCGGCGCGCGGATTCTATCCGCCCACAACACCGTGCCGGACGTCGCGCCCGCGGACCTGATCGGCGAGCAGCGGCTCGCCGTGCTCGCGGGCAATCCCGCCAATGCCGCGTGGGTGGAGGTGCTGGCCAGCACGCTCATGCCCACGCATGAGATATTTCTTTGTGAAAACATGACCTTGCCCGATGAATCCGTCCGGCACTTGCAATCCCTGACAATCCCGATGAAACTCGCCTCCAGAAGCATTCTAATCTTTATCCGCAAGGACCTCCGCTTATGAAAACAGGAACATTTTATGGCATGGGCGTGGGGCCCGGTGACCCCGAATTGCTCACAGTCAAGGCCGCGGCCGTGCTGGCGAGGTGCCCGCATGTGATCGTGCCCAAGGCCAGGGCGGAGGGGGACAGCGTGGCCTTGGAGATTGCGCGGCGCTATGTGCCTGCCGACGCTGCGATCCATGAGTTGGTGTTTCCGATGACCATGAACAAGACGGAGTTGGCCAACAGTTGGAAACAGTCCGCCGCCACCATCGCCGCGCTCCTCAACACCGGTGAGGATGTCTGCTTCCTCACCCTCGGTGACGCCCTGGTTTACTCAACCTATATCTATCTGCTCCGAGAGCTGAAGGCGCTGCTGCCCGGCCTGGAAGTCGTCACGGTGCCGGGCATCACCTCGTTCTCCGCAGTAGCGGCGCTCACCGACTTTCCGCTTGGCGAGGGCAAGGAACCCATCACGGTGGTGCCCACCGCCGATGATTTGAGCGCCGTGCGCCGCGCGATAGAATTCGGCGGCACGGTGGTGCTTATGAAAATCGGCAAGCGGTTGACGGATATTCTAACCATCCTGGAGGAAACCGGGGTGATCGGGCGCGCGGTTTTCGTGCAACGCGCCGGCCACCCCACGCAAATCATCGAGCGTGACCTGCGCAAGCTGCGCGGCAACCCCATCGAGGCCGGTTATCTATCCGTCATTTTGATTCACACCCATCCGCAAACACCATGAAAGTCATTTTTGTCGGGGCCGGCCCTGGCGATCCGGAGTTATTGACCCTCAAGGCGGCGCGCCTGTTGCAGCACTGCCGGTGCTGCGTCTATGCCGGCTCATTGGTCAGCCCGGAGGTGCTGGCACTGCTGCCCGCCGACGCCGAAAAACACGACTCCGCGGCCATGACCCTGGAGGAAACCACTGCGGTCTGCAAACACGCCGCGCAACGCGGCGAGGATGTCATCCGCCTGCACACCGGTGATCCGTCGATCTATGGCGCGATCCGCGAACAAATGGTGGAACTCGACAAACTCGGCATCGACTACGAGGTCGTGCCGGGCGTGAGTTCGTTCCAAGCCGCCGCCGCCGCGCTGCGCGCCGAGTTGACCGCGCCGGAAGTCTCGCAAACCATCATCCTCACCCGCACCTCCGGCCGCACCCCGATGCCCGCCGGCCAGGAACTCGAACAAATGGCTCGCACCCACGCCACCTTGTGCATTTTCCTATCCGTTCACCAGATGTCACAAGTCGCCGCCACCCTAACAGAACACTACGGCGCGGAGTGCCCGATCGCGGTGGTCTATCGCGCGTCGTGGCCGGACCAGCTCATCATCCGCGGCACCCTCGCGGACATCGCCGGCAAAGTGGCGGCGGCCGCCATCGGCAAGACCGCGATGATCATCGCCGGCCGCGCCTTGGATTGGAGCGGGGCGGTATCCCGGCTGTATAGCGACGAGTTCTCCCACGGCTATCGGGAAGCAAAACCATCATGACCACGGCGATCATCACACTTTCCGAGCAGGGCGCGCGGGTGGCACGAGTGCTGGCCGCGGCGCTGGGTGAGTGCCGGATCTATCTGCATGAGGCGGTGCCGGCCATGGCGGGCGAGGAATCGTTTCCGGCCGTGGTGCCCCTGACCGCGCGGATTTTCCAACTCTATCGGAATCTCGTTTACATCGCGCCCTGTGGCGCGGTGGTGCGTGCCATTGCGCCGCTGGTGGACCACAAGCTCAAGGATCCGGCGGTGGTGGTGGTGGATGTCGGTCATCGCTGGGCGGTGAGCCTGCTCAGTGGCCACGAGGGCGGGGCGAATGATCTGGCGCTGGCGGTGGGCAACGCGCTGGCGGCCGAACCGGTCATCACCACCACCACCGAGGCCGCGAAAACCCTCATAGTGGGCATCGGCTGCCGCCGCGGCACCCCGGCGGAAACCCTCATGGCCGTGATCCGCGAGGGCTTGCAATTGGCGGGCGGTTCCCTCGCCGAGGTCCGCTATGTCGCCTCCGCGCAGATCAAGTCGGACGAGCCTGGCCTGATAGATGCCTGCGCGCAACTCGGCATCCCGCTGCGGTTCATCACGGAGGATGCCATCCGTGCCTGCAGCCGCGAGTTTGACACCTCTGCCTTTGTCACCGAACAAGTCAACATGCCAGCCGTCGCCGAACCCTCGGCGCTGCTGGCCGGAACCAGAACCTCATGCATACTCAACAAAACCATACTTCGGGGGGCGACCATCGCGATCGCCAGGGAAAACTGCTGGTAGTCGGCATCGGCCCTGGCAGCGTGCTGGATCGCACTCATCGTGCCGAAGACGCCATCCGAGCCAGCGATGTCGTGGTCGGATACAAACTCTATCTGGAACACATTGCCGACCTGACAGCAGGCAAGGAACTCATCGCCACCGGCATGATGCAGGAGGTCGCGCGTTGCCGCATGGCGCTGGAGCGGGCGATGGCCGGCGCGACCGTGGCCTTTGTTTCCTCGGGTGACGCCGGGGTCTATGGCATGGCGGGGCTGGCCATGGAGATGGCGGCGGCCCACGGCTGGCGAGTGCCGATGGAAGTGATTCCCGGAGTGTCCGCCGCCAACTCGGCGGCGGCGAAGATGGCGGCGCCATTAATGTTAGACTATGCGTGTGTGAGCTTGAGCGATCTGTTGATGCCGTGGGACACCATCGTGCGCCGCATCAAGGCACTGGCGGAGGCGGACATGGTGGTGGCCCTTTACAATCCGAAAAGCACCAAGCGGGTGCGTCAGATTGCGGAAGTGGCCGCGATTTTCCTCGAGCACCGCGCCGCGAGCACTCCGGTGGGCATCGCCACCGCAGTGGGCGCGGCGGAGGAATCCGTGGTGATGTCAAACCTCGGCAGCTTCCTCGATGAGGAAATCACCATGAAAAGCATCGTCATCGTCGGCAACAGCACGTCGGAAATGTTAGGTGATTGGTTTGTGACCCCGCGGGGATACAAGGTATGATTTTATTATTAGGCGGGACCAGTGAGACGGCGGGCGCGGCGGAAGCGTTGGCGGCGGCCGGCTACCGTGTGCTCGTCTCCACCGCCACTGACGCGCCGCAGGCAATCGGCACCGGCGCGGGCATCACGCAGCGCCACGGCCGGATGGATCGCCCGCAGATGCTGGCGCTCATTGCGGCGGAAGGCATACGCGCGGTGGTGGATGTGAGCCATCCCTATGCCGCGCAACTCCATGCCACCGCTGCCGCCGCCGCGCAGGAGGCCGGGGTGCCCTATCTGCGCTTGGCGCGGCAGGCCACCGCCGCCGCCGGCACGTGTGTGGTTCCCGATCACGAGACGGCGGCGCGGATCGCCTTTGGCCACGGACTAACAGTTCTTCTCACCACCGGTTCGAGAAATCTCGCGCCATACATGGAAGCCTCGCGACGAACCGGCGTTGCGGTTTTTGCACGGGTGTTGGATCACCCCGAATCCCTTGCCGCCTGTGCCGCCGCCGGATTGCAATCCAACCGGATTATTCTTGGCCGCGGACCGTTTTCGCTCGCTGCCAACCGCGCCTTGATCCGGCAGCATGGCATCGGCGTGATGGTCACCAAAGACAGCGGTCGCGCCGGCGGTGTGGATGAAAAAATCGCGGCGGCCCAACAGGGAAATTGTGAGGTCGTCGTGGTGGGCAGGCCCGAGGGCGCTCATGCCGGGCACACATCGATGCCGGCGCTGCTCGACGAACTATTTGTACTTTGTCCCGGCACCGGCCATGCTGCCGCCGCGCCGGCCATTTCTTCACCTAACCAATTACCATGAATCCATCCCCCACCGCCATCGTCGTCATCGGTCACGGCACCACCGACCCCCAAGGTGTCAACCAGTTCATCGAGCTGGTCGGAACACTTCAGTCCCGCGATCCATTGCGCAAGTACTATGCCAGCTTCATGGAGTTGGCTGAACCTAACATGGATGACGCGATCGCCCGGGCGGTGCGCGACGGGCACCAGGAAGTGCTGTGCCAGCCTGCGTTGTTGCTGACTGCGGGCCACGCCAAGAACGACTTGCCGGCAAGGATCCGGGAAATCGCCGCACACCATCACGGCGTGAACCTGCGCTATGGATCCCCCATGGAACTCAGCGCGGAAATCGTCGCCCTGTGCGCCCAACAAGTGCGCGCTGCCGCACCCGGCCTCGATTTTTCCAACTGCACCTTGCTGGTGGTCGGCCGCGGCACGAGCGATCCGGATGCCAACTCGAACGTCTCGAAACTCGCCCGCATGTTGGAGGAAGGCCTCGGTTTCAGTGAATCCAATGTTTGCTACTTCAGCACCACCCAGCCCCGCCTACCCAGAGGCTTGGAGCGGGTGGCCAGCCGCGCGGAAGGTCCCATTGTCGTTTTTCCCTTCATCCTCTTCTCTGGCGTCCTGCATGAAATGCTCAACGATGAACTGCGCCGCGTGCAGGCGCTGTTTCCAGCGGCACGGCTATTGCGCGCCAATCCATTTGGCAGCGCATCTGACTTTGCCGACGCCTTCCTGCTGCGCATTCAAGCCGCCATCGATGGCAACGGTGAGCTGCCCTGCCTGCTGTGCAAATTCCGCAGCGCCTTGCCCGGCCGGGAACATGAAGTCGGCACACCCCAACCCTCCGACCACCACCACCACCACCATCACGATGGTGCATGTGGTCACACGCACCACCATTGAATTGTTGGATGAACCCGAAATCCGAAGTTGAATTCCTGCATTGGAGAATGAAAACCACGGATTACACGGATTACACGGATTACACGGATTACACGGATTACACGGATTACACGGATTTTTTGGTTTGGATCTTCTCACCATTTGCAACTTCGGAGAAGTT
>JBILFE010000093.1:0-8658 GCA_044351705.1 Luteolibacter sp.
CCCATCGCCATGAACCAAACCAACCTTCCATTGTCCGGGACACCGCTGAACCGGCGTCAGTTTCTCACCCGCAGCCTTGCCGCCAGCAGTGCCTTTGCCATTCCTAACATAGTGCCCGCCTCGGCGCTGGGCCGTGGCGGCGCGGTGGCGCCAAGCGAGCGCATCGTGATGGGTGCCATCGGCCTGGGCGGCCGCGGCTCCGGTGACCTCGGCTGGCTGTTAGGCGAGTCCGATGTGCAGTTTGTCGCCGTCTGCGATGTGCAACAACGCAACCGCGTGAACGCCCAAAATGCCGTCAACGGCAAGTATGGCAACAAGGACTGCGCGGCCTACGTGGACATGCGCCAACTGTTGGCCGAGCGCACTGACATCGATGCCATGCTCATTGCCACCGGCGACCGCTGGCATACCCCGGCGTCGATTCTATCCATGCAGGCCGGCAAGGATGTCTATTGCGAAAAGCCCGGTGCCCTCACCATCGCCCAAGGCCAGGCACTGGTGGCCGCCACCCAACGCTATGGACGCGTGTTCCAGACCGGTGCCCAGCGCGCCAGTGAAGCGAATTTCATCGTCGCGGGCGAACTGGCCCAACAAGGCCGGCTTGGCAAAATCCATACCGTTTATGCCCACCTTGGCTATCTGCCAGAATGGCCGCGGGTCAATGCGGTGATGCCGGCCCAACCCGAACCGCCCAAGGATGTGTTGGATTGGGATCTGTGGCTCGGGCCGAGCCCGTGGCGTCCCTACAATGGCAAGTTTCTCGGTCCGTGGCCGACGCCCGGTTGGTACACCCAGTATGATTTTGCCGGCGGCATTCCGCAGTGGGGGTCGCACACCATCCTGCAGTGCCAGGTTGCGCTCGGGCTGGCCGACACCTCGCCGGTGACCTACGAGTATCCCAAGGATTTGAAAGGTGCGGGCATGACGGTGCATTTTGCCAATGGCATCAAGCTGGTGGCCCAGTGCGGCGGTTGGCGGGGTTCCTGCGGGGTCAAATATGAAGGCACCGAGGGCTGGGTGGCGAGCGCCGACGGCTATGAGAAACCCGACGTTTCATCCCCGCTGCTGCTGCGTGAGTCCAAGAAGTTGCTGCAGGATTACACCACCCGCACCCAACGCCCGCTCAATCATTTGCGGGACTTCCTCAACTGCGTTAGAACCCGGCGCACCCCCGTGACCAGCGCCGTGGTCGCCCACCGCACCATGACCACCAACCTCATCATGGACATCTGCCTGGACCTCAAACGCGACCTCAAATGGGACCCGGTCAGGGAAGAATTTGTCGGCGACGCCGAGGCCAACCGCCTGCGCTCCCGCGCGATGCGCGAGCCGTGGCAAGTGTGATGAGGCGTAAGCCTTGATAGAAAAATCGATTTGGTGATTTTGGTTTCTGGAACCACTGAAGGCACTGAGATCCACTGATACCACTGATTTCAAGATGAAAACACGGAAAATTTTTCCTCTATCATATTCAATATCTCACAATGCATATCTTCATCAGTGCTCTCAGTGATATCAGTTCTTTCAGTGGTTTATTACACCCGATTCACCTTTGTCGCCCGGTAATTGCCAATGCACTCCCACCAACACACCAAACTCCTCATGCAAACCAGACGTAGCTTCCTCCAACACGGGGCCGCTGTCCTAACAGCCACCACCTTGCTGTCCCGGCTCCAAGCCGCCACCCCCAATGCCGGTCTCCGCATCGGTGCACGCCAGTTTGGCAATGACTTCGCAGCGGCCAAGCGGGCCGGCATGGATGGTCTGGAACTCGGTGTCGGCGGACCGGCGGAAAAACTCGCCATCGCCGATCCGGCGGCCCGCCAGAAACTCAAGGATGGCATGCGCGGCACGGGTCTGGCCACTTGTTCGCTATCCTTGGATTTGCTCAACGGCCATCCGCTTTTCAGCGATCCGCTGGCGCCCGCGTGGGTGGAACAAAGCATTGCCGCCGCCCAAGACCTCGGTGCCAGCGGAATGCTCGTGCCGTTCTTCGGCCAGGCACATTTGCTCAATGGCACGGACTGGAAAAAAGACGCGCTTGAGGCACTCGTCGTGCGCCTCAAGGCACTCGCGCCCAAGGCACAGGCCGCCGGCGTCTGCCTCGGCATCGAGTGCTCGCTCACCGCCAAACAATTCATCGAGTTGCTAGACCGGGTCGGCAGCGACGCGGTCAAGGCGTACTATGACATCGGCAACTCGACCAACGCCGGCTTCGACGTGCCGGCGGACCTGCGCGCCCTCAAGGGCCGCCTCGCCATGATTCACTTCAAGGACGGCCCCAACTACCTCGGCGAGGGCAAGGTGAAGATGGAACCGGTGGCCGAGGCCATCCAGGCCATCGGTTACAAGGGATGGATTGTGTTGGAAACGGCCAATCCCTCACAGAATGCCGAGGCCGACTGCCGCCGCAACGCCCAGTTCATCCGCAAACTCGGATTGTAACCACCCCAAGCACCGCGATGAAACGAATCCTGATGGCAGCCATGGCGATCCATGTGCTGGTCCACCCGCTGGCCGCCGCCGATGAACTGGCTCAAAACTTTGTGTCACCGCCCGCAGCGGCACGCCCGTGGGTGTATTGGTTCTGGCTCAATGGCAACATCACCCGGGAAGGACTCAGCGCCGATTTGGAGGCGATGCAACGCGCCGGGGTGGGCGGAGTGCTGATCATGGAAGTGGACCAGGGCGCACCGGTGGGCCCGGTGGTGTTCATGAGCGACACATGGCGCGACTTGTTCAAACACATGGTGGCTGAGGCCAACCGCCTCGGCATTGAGGTGAACATGAACAACGACGCGGGTTGGAATGGCAGCGGCGGCCCATGGGTGCCGCTGGACAAGGCCATGCAGGTGGTTGTCACCAGCCACACGCAAGTCCCCGCTGGCAAACCCTTTGCCGCGAATCTGCCCCAACCGCAGACAAACGAGGGCTTCTATCGCGACATCGCCGTGCTCGCCTTCCCCACCCCCAAGGACCCCGACAACCCCGCCTACCGCGTCCAAAATTTGTTAGGCAAGAGCATGGCCTGGGGCGGCATGCATGGCGGCAGCCTTGAAGCCGGTCCCGCCGCCAGCGTGCCGGCCGAGTTTGCCATCAACAAAGAGCGCATCATCGATCTAACATCACGCATGGATGCCAATGGCAAACTGGCATGGGATGCCCCGCCGCTGCCGGATTCTCCCGCCGGGGAATGGACCGTGCTGCGCATTGGCCACACCTTCACCGGCGCCAAGAGTCATCCCGCACCAGCGACCGGGGCCGGCCCGGAATGCGACAAGCTGAGCAAGGCGGGCATCGAAGCGAATTACACCGGCATGATCGGCAAACTCGTCAAGGATGTCGGACCGCTGGCAGGCAAATCCTTCACCGCCACCCATGTCGACAGTTGGGAGGTCGGCGCTCAAAACTGGACGCCGTTGATGCGGGACGAATTCAAAAAATTGCGCGGCTATGACATGCTGCCCTACCTGCCGGTGCTGAGCGGACGCATTGTGGACAGCCTGGACGTCTCCGAGCGCTTCCTGCGCGACGTGCGCCAAACGGTGTCGGATTTGTTAGCCGACAACTACATCGGCCACCTGCGCAGCTTGGCTAACAAGGATGGCTTGCGGCTGTCCATGGAGACGTACACGACTCCGGCCAATGACCAGGATGTGGCCAACCACATCGAGGAGCCGATCTGCGAATTCTGGTGGCCGGACGGCGGCGACCTCTATTGGTCGGTCAAGGCGATGGCCTCCACCGCCCACGTGAATGGTCTGCCTATCGTCGGCGCGGAGGCCTTCACCGCAGACGGCCGCGAACGCTGGCTGGCGCATCCGGCCACTCTCAAGGCGCTCGGCGACCGCGCGTTTTGCGATGGGGTCAACCGCTTTATCGTCCATCGTTATGCGATGCAACCGTGGGCCGCGCAACGCACGCCGGGCATGACCATGGGACCGTGGGGCCAGCACTACGAGCGATCTAACACCTGGTGGGAGGATTCCAAGGCATGGCATCTCTACGTGTCCCGCTGCCAGTATCTGTTGCGGCAGGGACGCTTTGTGGCGGACGTGTTGAGCCTCCAGTCCGAGGAACCGATGCAGCGCTTCACGCCGCTCACGCTGCCCGGCTACGATTATGACGGGATCAGCCCGCAGGCGTTTCTGAAGGATGTGACCGTCGACAACGGATCGCTGAAACTCCCATCCGGCATGACCTATCGGTTGTTGCTGCTGCCCGACACGGAGACCATGACCCCGGCGATGTTAGAAAAAATAACCGCCCTGGTTGAGGCCGGTGCCACGGTGCTGGGCAAGCCGCCGGTCAAGGCGCCCGGGCTATCGGGGTATCCGGAGGCGGACGCGCGGGTGAAAGTGTTGGCAGACAACCTCTGGAGTCCGCGCCCCGGCAGCAAGCTGCGCCGCGGTCGGATCGTGACGGGCAAGACCCCGGTCGAGGCCCTGACCAACATGCATGTGGACCAGGATTTCATCGCCAGTGAACCGATCCGCTGGATCCATCGCACACTCGCCGACAAGGAGGTGTATTTTGTCGCCAACCCCACGCCCCGGACGCTGAAGACGCAGTGCGCATTCCGCATCACCGGCATGACTCCCGAGGCCTGGTTCCCGGACACGGGACGCATCGCACCACTTGCCATGTTTCACGAGAGTGGCGGCTATACCCGGATGCCGCTGGATTTCGAGCCATCCGGTTCGATGTTTGTGGTGTTCAAGAAAGGTTCTATCAAGCCATCCGAGCGCCTTGTTTCCATCGCCCGCGATGGCCAGACGTTGTTAGGAATGGATTTGACCGGGGCCGGGATTACCAAACCCGCGCAGACGCAGCCCGCAACAGCCGAGGTCAGACCTGCGTTTGACCCCATCAGCCGGGAGTTTGCGCAAAATGGCACCTACGCGCTCAGGATGGCTGACGACAGAACCCTCGAAATCAACCTAACATCCCTGCCGGAACTGTTGGCGATCACAGGCCCATGGGAGGTGGCATTCCCGCCGGGGGCGGGCGCGCCGGAGAAGCTGGTGATGGATAAACTGGTCTCATGGAGCGAGCACAGCGACGCCGGTGTGAAGCATTTCTCCGGCTCGGCGACGTATCGGAAAACCTTTGCTTTCACGCCATCCCCGCCGTTGCCTGCCCACCTATCACCCCGCATCCATCTGGACCTCGGCAAGGTGTCCGTGATGGCCGCGGTGCAACTCAATGGCAAGGACCTGGGCATTCTGTGGAAACCGCCGTACCGCGTGGACATCACCGACGCCGTCAAAGCCGGTGACAATGTCCTGGAGGTGAGGGTCGTCAATCTGCCCATCAACCGCATGATCGGCGACGAACTCCTGCCCGAGGACAGCGAGCGCAATAAGAACGGCACGCTCAAGCAATGGCCGCAGTGGTTGTTGGATGGCAAACCCAGTCCGAGCGGTCGTTTCACCTTCACCAGTTGGCGCTTGTGGAAAAAAGACGCCCCCCTGCAAGAGTCCGGCCTGCTCGGCCCGCTAACCGTGCGCACCGTTGCCAAGGTGGAGTTGAAGTGACTCGCCGCAGTTTCTGCATTGCCTGAGGCGAGTGTAATCTATACAGTCCGTTCCAGAGCCTGTCAGCCCCACTTCATTCCACCAGCCCCCCCCACCCACCATGCAATACAAACCCCTCGGCAAATCCGGCATCAACGCCTCCACCATCGCGCTCGGCACCTGGGTTATGGGCGGCGGCACCACTTGGGGCGACAACCCGGATGACGCGGAATCCATCCGCCTCATCCAATCCGCCCTCGACCTCGGCATCAACCTCATCGACACCGCGCCGGTCTATGGCTGGGGCCGCAGCGAATCCGTCGTCGGCAAGGCGCTGCTGGGCCGTCGCTCCCAGGCGCTCATCGCCACCAAGTGCGGCCTGTGGTGGGAAGACCCGCGCGGCTCGTTCTTCGCCGATTTCGACGGCAAGAAAATGTACCGCTGCCTGCGCCCGGAAACCTTGCAAATTGAAATCGAAAACAGCCTGCGCCGCCTCGGCACCGACTATATCGACCTCTATCAGACGCATTGGCCGGCGATGCTGCCGGAGAAAACCCCCGTTGAGGACAGCATGGCCTGCCTGCTCAAACTCAGGACCCAAGGCAAAATCCGTGAGATCGGCGTTTGCAATGTGTCGCTCGACGAGTTGCAGGACAACCTCGCCTGCGGCCCGATCGTGAGCAACCAGTTCCGCTATTCCATGCTCTGCCGCGACGCGGAAACCGACATCCTGCCGTGCTGCGCCGACAAGCAACTCGCCACCCTCACCTACATGTCGCTGGAACAAGGGCTGCTGACCGGCAAGGTCGGCATGGACCGGGTGTTTCGCGCCGACGAATTCCGCAGCAACGACGCCTGGAATCCCTGGTTCTCACCCGCCAACCGCAGCCGCGTCCTCCAACTGTTGGCCGGCTGGCAGGACCTGTTAGCCAAGTATGAATGCACGCTCTCCCAACTCGTGATTGCCTGGACCGCGGCCCAGCCCGGCGTGACCCACGTCTTGTGCGGCACCCGCACGCTCAGCCAGTTGGCCGATAACGCCAAGGCCGCTGACCTGACTCTCGAGACCGCCGACATCCACCGCATGCGGGCCGATGCAATCGCCCTCGGCACGCCGGCCTAACAAACACGGGAAACCACCGCACAATCGGCAATCCTCCGACTCCAAGTCCATTGAATCCAACCAGCGAATCCATGAAAACCAACCCCGCCCAAACCGTTGCCGCGCCTCCGCGCGGATCCATCCGCATCATCACCGCTGCCATTGCCGCCCTCCTCGGGGTGGGTAGCGCATGTGCCGAAAGTCCCACCATCGTCAAAGATTACACCTTCAACGCCGGCGCGGAAACGGATTTCACCCCGGGGGAGTTCCGCGCCTACGACAATGCCATCTCGTATCTGGGTGGCAAAGTGCGCTTGGAGGGCTTCGCAAAGTTGGATCAGTACAACTTCTCGCCGGCCATCCCCGACGGCAAGGTCATGATCGAAATGGTTGTGTCTTACCAGTCATTGGCAAATAATGAGCGGATATTCGGCTTTATCGCCAGTGATGGCGGCTACGGTTTCAAATTAGGTACCGACGGCAAAATGTATGGTTACTCTGACCACAAGGGCACCTTTGGCCCAGGAGTGACAACGACCCCGAACACCCCTATTGTTCTGGCGTATGTCCGGGATATCGATGGCGTCGATGCATTATATGTGAACGGCGTCCTCTCCGACTCGTTTGCGGATACGTTGTCTTTTGGCAACCTGAGCACGATTCGCCTGGCCTGCAAGTACACCGACCCTCCGGGCGATCCAGCGCCCACGACGATCGACGTCGACCAATACCGCGTGTCCACTTTCAGCGGCACCTTTGACTCAGCCTGGCTGATGACTGCGGCAAGCCCTGCGCCCGACCAAGAGCCTACGGTCTACATAGGCAGCCCGGCAGACGGCGCGGCGATTTCAAAGGACGATGCTGTCTCAGTCACGTCCGAGGCCTATTTTGGCACCGGGCCTCTGACAGTGCAGTATTCCATGTGTCTTGTTGGTGGCACTCCCGCAGACGTAGGGAGTCCTGTCAGCACCCCTCCGTCGTACGATCTGAACCTTGGCCTGCTTGCACCTGGAACCTATGAAATCAAAGCGACGGTGACCGATAGCACTTCCGGCACCCCTCGGACGGGCGTCTCCACAGTCCACACGTTCACGGTCTATACGCCGGCTCAAACCATCGTCAAGGATTACACCTTCAACACCGGCCCGGAACCCGACTTGACGGCTGGGCAATACCGCGACCACAACAACGCCATCATCTATACTTCCGGCAAAGCGCGCTTGGAAGGCAACGCCTGGCTCGACAGCACGTTCTCACCGGCCATCTCCGACAATAAGATCATGGTGGAAGCGGTCGTATCCCGCAGTTCATTGTTAGGGAGCAGGATGTTTGGCTGTGCCGGCATCTACCAGTTCTGTTTGTACGATAACGGTGATGTCAAAGCGTATTCCGACATGATTGGTCCGGCGATGGGTGGCGCATCAACCACCGCCGATACCCCGGTCAGACTCGCGTATGTGCGGGATGTCAACGGCGGTACGGGCGGTGTGCCCATCGATCGGTATTACGTCAACGGTGCCCTCGTTGGCTCATATGAGGGCGCTGCCGCATGGTCGAGCAACATCAACCAGATTCGGCTGGGCTCCGGGCGGGACGGCTGGACGGGAAATGATGTGCCCACCACCATCGACATTGACCAGTACCGCCTGTCCACCTTCACCGGTGCCTTTGACCCGAGTTGGCTGCTGACCGAAGCAACTCCAGTGCCCGTCCTGCCACCGCAGGTTGTAATCAGCGTGAAAAGCCCGCGATCCGACCATACGTTCTGGACCCCGGATGAAATTTCCCTCTCGGCCGTTGTCATTTATGGGACTGAGCCGTATTCCTCGCTGACGTACCACATTCACAAGCTGCCGTCCGGCCCTGACACGGTGATTTCTGCCGCTGCGCCGTATCAAGTGACGCTTGGTCCGCTGGCGGCCGGCACCTATGAAATCCACGCCGAGGTAAACGATAGCCATGATCCCATCCGCACGGCGATCTCCGTGACCGACACCATCACTGTCGGGACGCCGACGCGCGATATCAACAAGGACTACA
>JBILFE010000651.1:0-2805 GCA_044351705.1 Luteolibacter sp.
GGATGGTGGCACCGCCCGCGAGCGTGCGGCCGGAAAGAATCTGCTCCGCCACGTCACCAAACAACTCCCGGCTCGGATGCGTGTCGGCATCCACAAACACCAGCCAGTCACCGGTGGCCGCCGCCGCACCGGTATTGCGGGCGCGGGCAATCTGGTTGAGCGGTTCAAACACCACCGTGGCTCCGCCGGCGCTGGCAATCCCGGCCGTGCGATCGGTCGAATTATTGTCGCAGACAATGAGTTCAACCGGATGGATACGGTCCAGCGATGCCCTGCTTGTTTTCATTCTGGAAACGAGTTGAGTCTTGCTGACGCACTCATGCTCCATGATTTGTTGGAGTTGGAGGGCGATCGACCGCTTGAGCGCGAGGATTTCCACTTCCGGAAAAAACCCTTCCTCGGCGAGAAAATCAGCGAAGTCACTCCCGCGGTGGGCGTTTTGACGTTCTGTTGGTTTCATTTCTTGATGTATCAAATTTGATGCGTTGCCAAGTTTCGTGTTCTTGCGTCGAGGCAGACGGGACTTGGCAAGTCCCGTTCCCAGCCCGTGTCTTCTGACCGACTTACCGACTTACCGACTTACCGACTTACCGACTTACCGACTTACCGACTTACCGGTCAGCGGCGCAAGGATTGCAACAGGGTGGCGGCCGCTTGATGGGATGGATTGCGCTGCAGGGCTTCGCCGGCGGCGGTGGCGGCGGCCGATGTTTGCCCGAGGCGCAGATAGATGGTCGCCAGCGCATACGGCGGTTCCGGATCATCCGGGCCGAGGGTGGATGCATTGCGCAACGCGATGATCGCCGCCTCATCATGCCCCTGCCCGGACAACAACAGACCCAGGTTGTAATAGGCACGCGCAAACCGTGGGTTGAGACGTATGGCCTCGCGCAGTTTGGCCTCGGTGCCTGCCTGATCGCCGAGTTCCGCCAGCGCCAGCGCCTGCAAATACGGCAGTTCCGGGTCCTTGGGTGCCAGTTTCACCGCCTCATCCAGCAGCGGCAAAGCTTCGCGGGTGCGCCCGGCACCAGCCAGATAGACCGCCAGATCCCGCCGCGGTGCCATCGATCCCCGGTCCCACTCCGCGGCCTTGCGCATGTGCGACTCCGCCGCCGCCACATCACCCCGAATGGACGCCAACCGCGCCAGGCGCATCTGCCCGCTGGGTTGATCCGATTGATGCCGCGCCACTTGCTCCAATTCTAACAACAAAGGATGATTGGGCGGGATCCGCTCGACAGCACCCCAGCCGGCCTCCATGCGCACCGACCTAACAGGATCCTTGGACAAGGCTTCCCAGCGGGTTCCGTTTGGAGCAATCCGCGCGAGCAGGAACGCGGCGGCGGCGCGCACCAGTGGATCCGCGTGTACGGCGGCCTTGTCGGCGCGTTGGGTCACGCGTGAATCGCCGGACCCGGGTTCCATCAGGCGCAGCAAGGTCGCCTGCCAGGCGGCTATCTCCTCGACATCAAACGCCGCCAACAGCTTTTCCATGGCCTCCGGCATGCCGGCTTGGGCCCCCGCCACCGTCCGGGTGCGTTCCCGTGCCAGCGGCTTTTTCGTCGGGCCATACCATTTGTTAGTCCACTCGATCTGCCACTCCAGACCCTTGTTGGCATGGCACTTGTTGCAGGTATTGGGGATGCCGAGTTCTTTTGTCAGAAGCGGGTCCGGGCTGGGGAAGCGGTGGTCGCTGCGCGGATCGCGGCCCATGTAAGTGGTTTTCGGCATGTGGCAATCCACACAACGGCTGCCGGGAGTGTTCGGCTTGTGAAACGAATGCGCCCATGGGTCGACGACGATGGCCCCGCGCAGCCCGCTGGCGTGGCACTGCATGCACGGCATGTTGGCGTCCACCGCCGGCTTGCCGCCTTTGGGTGTGGCGGCGTGCGAGTCATGGCAGTCGATGCAGGAAATCCCCTTATGCCCCATGCGCGAATGCAGCAACGAGGTGAAGTTGTAATCCTCATCTATCTGCTGGCCGTCTGGATGATAGAGCCCAGGTTGGCTTGGCAGCGCCAGGCTGTAGTGGTCGTAAAAATCATTGCCGATTTGAAATTCCTCATCCAATTCCTCGCGCCGGCTGTGGCAGGTGGCGCAGGAATGCATCCACTGCTGCGGCGTGAATTTCTTCTTGGAATCGACGATGCAGCCATTGGCCGCGCGCGTTTTCAGCGAGGGGCCATGGCATTGTGCGCAGCCGACGCCTTCTTCGAGCCACTGGGTGGCATAGCCGTCCGTATCGGGCTGATAGTTTTTGCGGTACTGGCTGAAGTGGCAATACGCGCACTGGCTGTTCCAATTCATGCCGCGCTGGGTCCAATGCCCCCATTCATGCGGTTGGCGCTGGTCGCTGCCGAACATGCTGAACCATTCCTGTTTGACCGGATCCCACGAGGCATCCGGCACCTGGTAGCGGCCCTTGCCAAAGTCCAACACATATTGAATGAGCGGCCGGTACCCGATCGCCATTTGCGGTGCCAGCGCCAGCGGCGGCGTGGTCGAGCCCGCGTCCTTCCATTCAATGAGCGGAGCAGACTCGCCACCGGAAAACTGCCAGCGCACCTTGCCCAGTTCCAGCGGCTTGGCCCGAAACGCCCAGGCGTCCTCGACTTTGCCAATCTTGCGATGGGCCAACGCATGCATGGAAGCGCGCCAGGACTTGTCAGCGTCCTGATGGCAGGCGGTGCATTCAGTCGACTTCGCCATCGCTGGCAGGTCCTTGCCGCCGTTGTTGCGCGCATGGGAGTTGCCGGTTTTTTTCCAGCAGCCAGCCATGCCCAGTGCCAGCGCAACCATCAACAA
>JBILFE010000652.1:0-2801 GCA_044351705.1 Luteolibacter sp.
AATGCCAAGCCGTCCAATGGTTCCCGCCGGCGCAGACATGGACATTTCGCCTGAGTCAACATTGATGCTCATCCCGATCTCGCCGTGTGGCGTTGGCACATTTCCTTTTACCCACGTGAGGGTCCGTCCCAGGTGCGGAACAATAGCATACTCCTTAAACCCGGGAGAAACCGGCTTGATACCTGCAACTTCCTCACTCAGCCATTTGACCACTCCACCGCCCCATGGATGGCAAAGACTGGTAAATCCGCACTGGCAGGCAGGCACGGGATCGTTCTTTCCCAGAACCGTGGCCCACGCTGGGCGAAATACCTCAAAGAAGGTCGTTCCACCATACGCTATCATCCCGCCCCATAAATAGCGGACGGTGTCGAGGGCGTCATCGTGCCTCTTCATGGATGCCATGGCTTGAATGATAAAATACTGGTTGAACGGTGAAAAAGAAACCCGGTTGACCTTGTCATTGAATTCCAGCGCAAACATCTTTTCCTGCTCGGTCCGGCTGGTAAACCCGGCGTTGACCGCGTCGGTCATTGCATGGACGCCAAAGTCCTGATACCAGGTTGCGTTCTGCCTCAACTGGGAAACTTTTTCAGTAACGTACCCATTGTATTTGTCCCTTAAATCAGTACGGCCAATGCTTTCCATGGCTCTGGCGAAATCGTTCCAGGCCCGGATTGAAAGCATTTTGTAGGCATTCTGGGCTTCCGGGCAGTTGCGGGACTGTACTTCAAAGCCCGCTAATCGTTCATCCCAGCCATAGAATCCGAGCTTGGGATTTGTCCCGTAAGCCGTGTAAGCGTCATCGAGTTTAGCGCTGATGTTTTCAGTATATTTCTTCAGAATCTCCGTGTCCCCGGTGTAATTGTAATAGTCCAGCATGCTCGACACCCAATACAGCATGTAACTCTGGATCCAATCCTTTCCCGAGGTGCGTTCAAGGTTGCTCCTGACAAAATCGAAATTTCCAAACGCCGCCATGGATGCCGCTTGCGAAGGATGAGAGTCTCCGGTCCAGGAATGCCGGTCGCCCCGGTCCATCAGAATAGCGCCCAGATAATCCTTCAACAGGTTCAGCTTCACTCCGTAGGCGCCCGTGTACCACACCCGGGTAAGCATGGGATCGCTGCATGAGAAACTTCCCTTGTAGTTGACGGGCTTGACCTGGCAGACCAGCCGGATTCCGGTGATATGCCACACCCCGGTGAAGGAGCGGACATGGATCCAGCCAAAGCGCACGCCCTCATACAGCTCCTTGTTCAACTCCAGCCGGTAGGTGTTGCCGTACTTGACTGGCGCAAGCGTTTTTACCGGGTGCAAGGGCATTTGATTAACGATGGCCGGTTGATTGTACTCACTGATACTCATTTCAATGCCGCCCGGGCAATCCGGGCTGTCGAACTCCAGCCAGGCCGCGCTTTCCCGCCCGAAATCCATTCTGATCGAACCCGCCCCGTTGACCGTGACATTCGGATGATCTGTTGTCAGCGAACCCAGGTTGTCGAAGGACGCGGCGGTATCGCTTGAAACAGCGCTGGGCTTCTGCAGATAGATCTCGAGTCCATCGGTGGCCTTTGGCTTGGGCCAGCGGTAGGAAACAAGCGGATCGGGCGATTCCGGCACCGCCGGCCCGGAAAAACTTCCGGTGCTGACATAGGGATGCGGCTCAGTAATCGGCGAGGTCCCCCAGACGGGCTTGGCGGAAACAGCAAGAGACAGAGGTCCGTTCACGAAGCAGCATTCCTTGTCTCGCAATGCCGCTGTGAATGGCTCCAGGCCCTGCGCCTTGAGTGCCTCGAGGGTGGTGGGCCAGGTCGGTGCCGCCGCCGTGCGGCCCTGAGCCGCCAGCAGCTTCGGACCATAACCGATGACACCGGCCGCACCGGCGACCGGGCCGGCTGGCAGGCGCTTGCAATGCCGGTCCTCGGCATAAATCCCGCCGGCATAGATGAAGGTCGCCTCGGAAACCGGCTTGGCCGTGAGGCAGTAACCGTCCCTGGTCTCAAGCCCCAAAGCGGTGCCATCGGCGGCAAGCGCGGTGACGGCGTCTGCCCAGTGTGGCTGGCGCACCCGCAGCACGGTGGCGGGCAGACCGTCAAGACGTATGCGCTGACGCAGGACCTCGCCCACAGCGGCAACCGGACGTATTTCGGAAACCACCGATCCGTCTGCATACTTTGCGGTGAAATCCACGGCGAAATGACAGGTGAGCTCCCCTGCCGTGCGGTTGAGAAGATGCGAACGCAGATTCACGAAACCAAGCTGGCCATGAAAGGTGCAGCACCATACGGCTTCCTCGATGCTGTTGCTAAAACCATAGACACCCTCCTGATCGCAGAGCGAACCCCGGTGTCCGAAACCGCCCTTGGGCGTCTGGTTCTGGAGGAAATGATTATGAAGCGTACGCTCAGCCATCGCCCAGTAGCGCGTTTTGCCGGTGACGCGGCCCAGAGCCAGGTTCAGGCGCAGCCAGTCAACGATGGCACAGCCTTCGTCACGACCGAACTTCACCTTGCATTGCTCCATGATGCCGCCCGCCGGATTGATATAGCCGCCCGTCACCAGTTCATCCCAGCGCTTCTCAACGCGTTCCAAATACGACACATCCTTGGTCGCCTCGTACAACAGCACGAGCGAGACCTGGTTGCAGAGCATGCCGTGGGCATGGTCGATCGGCACGCGGTCGAATTGTTTATAGAAAGCCGCCATGGTGACGGCGGCTTCAAGATACTTTTTGTCACCGGTGAGCGCATGGAGCTTCGCCAGGCCCTCCATCGCCGGGAAATAACACGTCACATATC
>JBILFE010000653.1:0-2798 GCA_044351705.1 Luteolibacter sp.
CGGACCCATTTCACGACCTGCGCGTCCTTGCCGAGTTCGGCGGATCTCACCGGCAGCCGGGCGGTGCAGATGACCGTGCCGCCATGGTCGTAGAAATCCCTGGCCTTTTGCAGGGTTGCTAGATTGATCGCGCCGGCCTCATGTTTTCCGGGAAGAATCAGCACCTTGTACTCTTCATGATTGATCTTGTTGCTGAGATTGAGCGTGTGCTGCGCCGGATCCACGCTGCATTTGCCATCCAGCACTTCCGGGTGCATGAAGGTGAAGTCACGCCGGATGGTGTGCGTCAACCGCTCACCCACATTGAGGTATTCGGGGTCCGTCCCCTCCCGGCCGAAATGACAATCGGCATAAATCGCCGTGATCGGATAGAGCACCGCAATGTCCGCAACATGGCGGCCACCCTGCAGGATGAGTTGGCAACGCGCGGCCCAGGTGTTGTAGTCCGGCAGGCTGGCGGCGATCCTCGGGTTGCGCCACGAGATCTCCGGCGGTGTTGGCACATTCGGATGGGCGTACCACACGCCGTGCGGGATGATCAGGTTGACACCCCTAACATACAATTCCATGGCCGTGCGATAGAGCAGGTCCGGAGTGAAATCCGCCTCCTTCCAGTTCTCAAACGCGCCATACGTCTCGCATTGGAGGATCGGCTTGTCATAGATAAATGCTGCGGAACCGGACAACTTGTAGCCGTCGCGCTTGGAGCCATACGCCCCGATCACATCCAGCAGCGGGCGCTGCGCGTGTTGATAGAACTTGATGGCGTCGCCGGAAAATCCCATCGGCGACACCTCATAGTCGCCGGCCGGATGGCCGGAGGCGTCGATCTTGTGCGCCGCGCACCAGGCCGCCACCCGCTTCACAAACACCTCGGAGAGCAATTCCGCCCGGAGCCCGAAGAGCATGCTGCGGGCTGCGGCCGTCTCGGGGCCGATGTCATACCACATCGCCGGATAGAATTCGACCGGACTGATGCCGAATTTCTTTTTGAATTCGGCATTGTACCCGTCAGTCCAGCAGCGGCGGTCATTGCCGTTCCAGACGTCGGGACTGGCCTGATAGAGCGAGATGTCATCGTAGAAGGAACTCTTGATGGTGGTGCCGAAATGCGTCGGGAACTTGTCGTAAAACCGCTGATAGGTCAGGCTGATCCATTTGTCGACCGCCGCCGGGTTCAGATAGTCGAGGTTGCCATTGGGATCTTTCCGGTTCATTGAAAGATCCCGGCGCGAGTTGAACAGCATGATTTTCCAATTCCCCGCTGGAACCTTCCACGACAGCTTGCCATTGCTGACGCCCGCGGTGATGTCGACCCGCTTGGCATGATCATCGTTGTTCATGGCCACGCAGCCCATCAGGACACCGGCCGGCACGTCCGCCTGATAGTCCAGCGGGCCGGTGACATCCTGTTCGGCCTTGTTGATCTGGCGCGACGTGAACTCGGGATAGCTCTTGCCAATTTCGCCGCCGGCCGTGCCCGAGGGAAAGTTCTTGTCGTCACAAAAAATCGCCCACATGCCGAGCTCGTCGAGCTTGTCGAGCAAATGCCCGTATTTGTCCATGAATTCTGGCTCCCACCATTCGGTGAAGGGCAGGATGGCGACGCTGCCATAGCCATCCTTGTCACGGAAGTTGGTCAATTGCGAATCAATCACCGCGTTCTCAATCTTGCCATTCAGCCAGTACAACGGCGTCGGCCGATACTTGGACGGCGGTTGGGCAAAATCGCGGGTGATGTCGGCACCTTGCAGCGCTTGTTCCGCGCCAAGGGCGAGGCCCAGGCAGCACGCCGTCATGGCGCTGGTGAGAATAATGATAGGGTTCATGATGCGTGTGGCCTGGATTATCCTTTCCTTGCGGGGATTGTGCAAGGCTGGTCTTGGCAGCAGTCGCTGGTTCATGGCCTGTCCGAGAAATGCGGGGGGCGGGGGTGGCGCACGCTTCCAGCGTGCCCCCTTCCGCATCCTGCGGAAGGTCTCTCAAGCGATGGGGTTCGCCAGCGTGCCCCCTTCCGCATCCTGCGGAAGGTCTGATCTTGGGTTAACAGCAGGCTCCGCCGCTTCCGCATCCTTGATCTTTTCTTCCATCATTTTGCCAACCTCTATAATCCAGGGCTCCTCATGGCTCGCGGCGCGGCGGCAGGGCGGCTTGAAATTGATAGGTTCCCGACCCGACCTCGTACACCGCCGCGCCGTTTTCCATGCGCAGGAACTTCACGCCTGGTGCCTTGGCCGCGGGCTTGCCGGACTCGGTCACTCCGGCTTCATCCTTGGCCGGGACAAACACGGTGGCGGTGGTGTTGGGAGGAATCGTGACTTCCAGTAAAACAGAAATTCGCCGCCGGGTGCGGAAGAGGCCGGGATCAGTTCGTTCATACGGGATCTCCAGTGAAAACTTGTTGGAGAATCAACTGCCGCCAACGCCTTCTGCGTCAGCCACACCGTCTCGTCCTTGAAAAACACGTCCACCTTCACCGCCCCGTCCGGCGCGGTGTAGAGCAGAAATTGACTCGGCTAGTTCATGGTTTCCTTTTCCTCCGATTGGGCGCGGGCAGATTTTTCAATTCCTTCACGACCTTCTCAAAATCCGCGTCCACCAAGCGTGGCTGGGAATCCACAAACTTGTGATAAAGAGCAAACTCCTGCTCCGCCTTCTCCTTGGCTGCGTCGGCGGAAATCGTGCCCGCGTGATCCAGCAACTCGCGACCGGAGGCTTTGAGAAAATCATCCAGCTTCGTGATCCAGTCCCGCATCGTCATCGGCTTCCGCTCCAGCGCCTGGAGTTCCGCGTATTCG
>JBILFE010000107.1:0-8267 GCA_044351705.1 Luteolibacter sp.
TTCTTCTTCCTCTTCCCCAATGACTATTGACCATTGACCAATGACTTCTTCCTCCTCTTCCCCAATGACTATTGACCATTGACCAATGACTTCTTCTTCCTCTTCCCCAATGACTATTGACCAATGACTATTGACCAGATCAAACCGATCAACGTCGCCGAGGAACTATCCAATTCGTTCCTGGAATATTCGATGTCTGTCATCATTTCACGCGCCCTGCCCGACGTCCGCGACGGCCTCAAGCCATCCCAGCGCCGCGTGCTCTATGCTATGCGCCAGCTCGGCGTCACGCCTGGCAAGCCCCACGTGAAATGTGCCCGCATCGTCGGCGAAACCATGGGTAACTTCCACCCCCACGGCGACCAATCAATCTACTCCACTCTCGTCAACATGGGCCAGCCATGGTCGATGCGCGACATGCTCGTGGATGGCCAGGGCAACTTCGGCTCGGTGGAAGGCGACGGCGCCGCGTCCATGCGGTATACCGAGGCCCGGCTGCACCCTCTGGGCATGGCCATGATGGAGGACCTCGACAAGGACACCGTCGATTTCCAACCGAACTACGACGGCTCACAGGATGAGCCGACGGTGCTGCCCTCCGCCTTCCCCAACTTTCTGGTCAATGGTGGCACCGGCATCGCCGTCGGTATGGCCACCAACCTCGCCCCGCATAACCTCGGCGAAGTCATCGACGGCATCTGCGCTCAAATCGACAAGCCGGACATCTCATTGCACGAGTTGATGCAATACATCAAAGGACCGGACTTTCCGGTGGCCTGTGAGATCCGCGGCATCCGTGGCATCGAGGATTATTTCCGCACCGGCCGCGGCTCGATGCGCCTGCGCGGCAAGGTCGAAATCGAGGAAAACGAAAACGGCAAGGCCGTCATCACCATCCGCGAGGTGCCCTATGGCGTCAACCGCGCCACGCTCCAGGAACGCATCGCCGACCTGGTCAATGAAAAGACCCTCACCGGCATCTCCGGCATGCGCGACCTCTCCGATGCGGAAACCCGCATCGAGATCGAACTCAAGCGCGACGCCCGCCCGCAGGTGGTCGTCAACCAACTCTTCAAACTCACCGCGCTGGAAACCTCCTTCAGCGTCAACATGCTGGCGATCCATCAGAACCGCCCCAAGCAACTCTCGCTCAAGGAAGCCATCGATGCCTACATCGAACACCGCCGCGAGGTGGTCATCCGGCGCACCCGCTATTTGTTGGGCAAGGCCGAAGAACGCGCTGAATTGCTGGAAGCGTTCCTGCTGGCGCTGGGCCACCTCGATGATTTCATCAAGATCATCCGCGAGTCGAAAAACCGCGACGAGGCCCGCGAGCGCCTCGCCGCCTATCAATTTCCCGTCGCCACCGCGGTAGCCCTCGGCATCCTCATCCGCTCGCAGGCCGCCATCCAGGGCGAGCGCTATGTCTTCAGCGAGCGCCAGGTCAATGCCATCCTCGAACTCCGCCTCTATCAACTCACCGGCATGGAGCGCGACAAGGTCAAGGGCGAGTACGACTCGATCCTTGTCGACATCAAGGACCTGCTCGACATCCTAGCCCGCGAGGAACGCGTTCTAACCATCATCAAGGACGAGCTCCGCGCGATCAAGGACAAGCACGCCACGCCGCGCAAGTGCCCGATTCTGGCGGAAGCCGGCGAAGTCGCCATGGAGGAGCTCATCGCCAATGACGCGATGATCGTCACCCTTTCCCACCGCGGCTATATCAAGCGCACCCCGGCGAGCGAATACCGTCTGCAAGGCCGCGGCGGCAAGGGCCTCAAGGGCATGGAGACGCGCGCCACCGGCAAGGATGAGCCGGATGATTTCATCGAGCATTTGTTCTCGGTCCAGGCGCACGATTACCTGATGTTCTTCACCAACACCGGCCGCGTCTACGTCGAGCGTGTCTATGAACTGCCGGAAGGCGCCCGCACCGCCATGGGCCGCAGCATCCGCAACGTGCTCAACCTCAAACCCGAGGAAAAAATCGCCGCCCTGCTGCGCCTCGAGCGCACCGTCGATGAATCCGGTAATGACATCACCTTCCGCGAGGGGGCCGGCTTTGTCTTTTTCGCCACCCGCACCGGCAAGGTTAAGAAAACCGCTCTCAATGACTTCCGCAACTACCGCAAAGATGGCATCATCGCCATCATCCTCGAGGAATCTAACGAACTCATCGGCGTCCGCCTCACCTCCGGCTCCGATGAAATCGTGCTCGTCACCCACCAAGGCCTGAGCCTGCGCTTCCATGAGGACGACACCCGCTCGATGGGCCGCGCCTCCGCCGGCGTCATGGGCATCCGGCCCGTCGAGGGCGACTTCGTCGTCGGTCTCGCCCTGGTCACCCAGGGGTGCACGCTGCTGGTCGCCTCCGAGAATGGCCTGGGCAAACGCACCGACTTCGAGGAATACCGCAGGCAATCCCGCGGCGGCAAGGGCATCATCACCATGAAGGTCACCGACAAGACCGGCCCGGTCGTGGGTGCCGTCACCGTCACCAACGACGATGAGTTGATGCTCATGACCTCCACCGGCCAGAGCATCCGCATCCGGGTGGCGGAAATCCGCGAAACCGGCCGCAATGCCATGGGTGTGAAACTGCTCACCCTCAAGGAAGGGGAAAACCTTCAGGACATCTCGCTGGTCATCCCGGACGGCGAAGATGCTGATGGCGCACCGGATTCAACCGCCACGCTTGAGGGAGCGGATGAACCTCTTGCCGGCTGATGTGGATTTTTTCCTGAAACTTCGCGCGGGTTGCGGAGTTTCACCTCGGCCGGCAGCCCAGTTGCTGCCGCGCCCGACTAACCGAACAATAACAATCATGAAAACAACCATCGCCACCCTCAGCGCACTGGCCATCGCCACTTCGCTATCGTTCGCGCAAGACAAACCGCCCGGCCCACCCAAAGGTGCCGATAAACACCCGAGCCCAGAGGAAATCTTCAAGAAAATCGACACCGATAAGAATGGATCGATCAACCTCGAAGAATTCAAAGCCTCCCCACGGGGTCAGAAGGATGCCGTCAAGGCCGAGGAAATCTTCAAAAAGATCGACGCCGACAAGGACGGGAATGTCACGCCCGAGGAATTCAAGGCCAAGCGGCCGCCGCGTGCCCCCGGTAAAGCTGGCAAAGGTGGCAAAGGTGGCAAGGGTGAGAAAACCCCTCCCGCCCCTCCCGCCCCTCCCGCAGCTGAGTAATCTCTGCTGAGTAATCTCTGCTGAGTAAGCTCTGAACTGAGTAAGCTCTGAACTGAGTAAGCTCTGAACTGAGTAAACGACCCCGTTTTCGAGGCAGTGGCGAGCAAGTTCAATTCCCTGAAGGTGCAGTCACGCCGAGGTTTATTTGGGGATCTTGGACGCCAGTATTTACCACTGAGGCACTGAAGACCACTGAATCCACTGAAATATATATCAATTTATTATCAGTGCTTTCAGTGGTAATCAGTTCCTCAGTGGTTTCTCTGCCGCGATTTGCCCCAAGATCATGTTAGCCAGGCTATGAATCCCGGGGTTGCCCTTGCCGGGGCGCCATGGCACCATCCGTTCATGCGCTGCCTGTCCACTCTAACATTGATGGCGGCAAGCTGTTTGCTGGTGTCTTGTATTGACGGATATGAGGAGTATTGGCTTGAAGCGGACGGCAGTGGCAGGGCACAAATCCATTACGATGTGCCAGCCATCATCACCCGCAACGTCGGCGGAGCGGATGGCATTTCCAAAATGCTGGATAGGTTCATCCAGAGGACGCCATCTCTGACAAATACCACCCGGCAAGTCACTCTCAACAGCGACCGCATGACGGTGGATTTCAACACATCATTCAAATCCATGCTGGGTCTGATCGATGCGGTGCGCGGTGACCCGGCCTTGTCGGCGGGGGATTTCAAGTCGGTGGTGTCTCCCCTGATAGGGACTTTGGATATCCGCCAGAGCGGACTCCGGGTGGATATGACCCGGGTGGTTTGTCTATCCGACGCGTTGCCGGGCGCCGGTTTCATGCCGGCGTCCCAATTTGAGGGACGGCGGATGGTTTACATCCTGCACCTGCCGCGGGCGGCACGGGAATCCAACGCCACCCGCACACGAGATGGCGGCCGCACGCTCATCTGGGACCGTGCGTTGCAGGATTGCCTGAAAAAAAGTACAGCCATCGAGCTAAGCGCGGATATGCCGCTGCCGCGTTGGGTGCTGCCAAGCGCGGCGGTGGTGCTGGCGTTATTGCTAGGGTGGGGCCTGCGTTGGATCCGTAGACGCACGAGCCGCAGCAATACATGATGGCCCGCCGCTAGTGTGGCGGCCTCTCACTTGATCTCCAAACCACTCTTGGGCCAAATCCAGCGGACCACTTTGCCATTTTGGATGATGGCCTTGGCTTCGATGGTTTTCGTCCCGAAAATCGTGTCCGCATTGTAACGGACCATGCCGGTTTGATAGGTGCTGCCATCGATGACCTCGTCCGCCTCCGCCTTCCACCCCTGAACTTGTTCGGCCGTGAACTCCTTGATGCCGCCACTGCGGATGTGTTCTTTCATCACTTCAACAGCATCGGTCGTATTGCCGGCTGCCGGAACCGCCGGGGTCGCGACCGGCTGGGGTGCCTCGGCGGGGGGTGCCGGTGTGGGCACCGCCGGTACTGCCGGTGCCGCGGTATCGCCACTTGGCAACGCCGCGGGTTGGGCACTCGGCGCACTCGGCTCCGTGGCGGCACCACCCGTTGCTTGCACCGGCGGATTGGCGGCAAGTTGTTCCATAAGGTCCGTGCCGCTTATCGACACCCGCCCCTCAAACGGACTGGTCCCCGGACTCACCACCACTTGATCGCCTTCAATACGCACCAGCTTGAGCCGACTGCCGGCATCGACTTTCAATTTCAATCCGGAAGCATCCGCCACTTCGGTGGCCACCTTGAGTGTGACTTGCTGCGGTAATTGCGCGCTCGTTAGTTGGGTGGGATCAATCACCGGCGGCGGGGTGACTTGCGCCGGGGCTGGTGCCGCGACGGCTGGCGCCGCAGCCTGCGGGGCGGGGCTGGTGCCTGGCTTGGACTGCGGCGCTTTGGGGGATAGTCCGGTGAGCGCGTAGCGCATTGACGGCTCAGCCTTGTAACCCATGAAACCGACAGTGAAGATGACCAGTATTACGGTGAGTCTTTTCATGCGCGTGGAAAAATATATGCGTTCTTAGCAAGATCTTCAAAAATGTCAATCCGGGTCTTGGGATGGCAAGCGGCGGCATCAAGATAGAAGATTGCGGCGCTGCGCCAATTGATTTATGATCCGCAGCGAAAGCAGATTCATATCTATGACCGCATTTCTTTTCAGTTGTGAATATGCCACCTGTGCCATCCCGGAAGCATACCGCGAGCTGTTTCATGGCGCCGAGGAAATTGTAACCTCCCCGCAAGGCTGGGATCCGGGTGCCCTGAATCTGGCACAGAGTTTCTCGATGCGCTTCCGCACCCCCCTGGTTCACGGACTCCATTCCCGCTTGTTGCTCGATTTGGATGCCGCCGGCGATGCCCGCTGGAGCCGGTTTTCAACGGTGCTCCCGGACAACACCAAACAAAAATTGATAGATAGGGAAGCCGCGTCTTATCGCGATACGCTGCGCCAGCGCATCGCCGAGGACTTGCGGCGGCATCCTTCAACCCTGCATCTGATGGTGCGCACCGTGGCCGGACCGGATGGCCAGGTGGTGCTGGAGACCTTCGCCGATGGAGGCTTGGGTGAATCCATGGCTAACGCCTGGTGCCACCAGTTGCGGGTGGCGGGCTTGGACGTCACTCACCACAGCGCGGTTACCGGCTCCGGGCTGGTGACCACCCTGGCTGGCTTGTTTCCCGCGGAGCGCTACGGTCTGCTGCGGATCAAGGTGTCCCAGTCGTTTTTCCTCGAGGGCCGCCCATGGCGCTGGGAAACCCTCAAAAAGACCCTTTTGGATTCCCTCATCGCGGTCACCGCCGAGTCATGAGTCAGAACTCACGCGCCTCCGCGTTTCGATGCGTCTTCAGCGCGGCATCGGAAAGGCGCGGTTGAAGGCAAATACCTGGTCTCGAATCGCACGCAGTTTTGTTGCGTCCTCCGCCACCGCCAGCGCGGCATGGATGAAATCGGCAACTTGCTCGACGTCCGCTTCCCGCATCCCGCGCGTCGTCACTGCTGGCGTGCCTATCCGAATGCCGCTCGGTTTCATCGGCGTGCCGGTATCGAAGGGAATCGAGTTTTTATTCACCGTGATGCCCGCTAGATCTAGCGCGTGGGAGGCCAGCGTGCCATTGAGGTCCTTGCTGCGCAAGTCAACCAGCATGACGTGGTTGTCGGTGCCGCCGGAAACAATCCGATAGCCATGCTCGCTGAGGCGCGCGGCTAGCGCTTGCGCGTTCCTAACAATCTGGAGTTGGTAAGTCTTGAATTCC
Source organism: Luteolibacter sp. (assembly GCA_044351705.1). Classification (GTDB taxonomy): domain Bacteria; phylum Verrucomicrobiota; class Verrucomicrobiia; order Verrucomicrobiales; family Akkermansiaceae; genus Luteolibacter. Next base: position 6,423 of record JBILFE010000107.1, read on the forward strand.
GGCTGGAGCACCTCACCGAAGCAGACGGCCTTGGCGGCGATGACATGCATGAGCGGCCCGCCTTGCACGCCGGGGAAAACCTGGCTGTCGATCCTCTTGGCAAACTCTTCCTTGCACAGAATGATGCCGCCCCGTGGGCCGCGCAGCGACTTATGAGTGGTGGAGGTGACAAAGTCCGCGTGCGGCACCGGGTTGGGATGGACGCCCCCGGCCACGAGTCCGGCAATGTGCGCCATGTCAACAAACAGATAGGCGCCGATCTCGCGGGCCAGTCGTCCCATGCGTTCAAAATCGATGATGCGCGGGTAGGCCGAGGCCCCCACCGTGATGAGCGCGGGTTTGAGCGCACGCGCGGTTGTTTCCAACTCGTCGTAGTTGATCCGCTCATCATCCGGACTCACCCCGTAATGCGTCACCGCGTAGAAGCGTCCGGAAAAGTTCGCCTTGTGACCATGGGTGAGATGGCCGCCGTGGGCCAGATCCATGGTTAGAATTTTATCCCCCGGCTGCAGCACCGAAAAGTAAACTGCGGTGTTGGCCTGTGACCCGGAGTGCGGCTGCACGTTGGCATGATCCGCCCCGAAAATCTCCTTGGCACGGTCAATGGCAAGTTGCTCGACGACGTCCACATTGTCACATCCGCCGTACCAGCGGCGGCCGGGGTAGCCTTCGGCATATTTGTTAGTGAGGACGGTTCCTTGGGCTTCCATCACGGCGCGTGAGGCAAAGTTTTCCGAGGCGATCAACTCGATGTTGTTGCGCTGGCGCTTTTCCTCAGCGGTAATCGCGGCGTAGACCGCCGGGTCGGTCTCCTCAATGCGGCTGCCGGATGCCTTGCACACCCGGATGGTGTGGCGGCCCCCTGCAAAAGCCGTGGCGAGGAACGCGTCCACCATCGCGATGCTGGTGGCAACCGTGGAATACTTGCCTGCGAGGCAGAGGATATTCGCATCATTGTGTTGGCGGATGGTGATGGCTTCCTCGACGGATCGCGCATGGGCCGCCCGCGCATGACGATGGCGGTTGGCCGCTATGCACATGCCCACGCCGGAGGTGCAGGCGAGGACCCCGAAATCACAAGTGCCATCCGCCACCGCAGCGGCAACCAGATTGGCATAATCGGCGTAGTCGACCGCTTCCTGCGTGTGGGTGCCGTAGTCCTCAATCTCATGGCCGGCAGCGGTGAGATGGTCGGTTACGGCGGTCTTAATATCGAAGGCGCCGTGATCGGCGCCGATGGCGATGCGGATGGTGGGTTGGCTCATGGGGCGGGGTAAGCAGGATTGAAAACAGTGGAAGCCGGCTTGGGAATCGAAAATTCAAGGATTTGTTCAATCCGCGGCGGCACCTTTCACATCCTGAATGATGAGTTGCAGCGAGGTGCGCCCGCGGAAGGTGTTGCGGTCGATCGAAAACGCAATGTCCCACGGTGGATCGGGCAGCGGGCTCTCGCCGCCGCCGAAGAAAACCGCGTCTTGCTCGTGCAGACCCTGCCGCAACATCAAGCGCAGATGCTGGTTTTTCATGTGCATGGGCCGCCGGCTCAAGTCCACTTTACGTGCCACGAATACCGGTTGCGGGTTATTGCTGCCAAAGGGCTGCAGCAGCTCATAGCTGTCGAGAAATTCCAGCGACAGCTCTTCAAAGGTGATTTCGGCGTCGTAGTTGAGCTTGGGAAGTCGTTGCTCCTCACTCGTATGCTCCAGCACGTATTGTCCAAAGTGCTCGCGAAAACGGTCGATCTTGTCCTCACGGATGGAGAGTCCGGCCGCCATCGCATGGCCACCGCCTGCCTCCAGATCATCGCGGCAGGCACGTATCGCTTCGACCAAAGAGACCCCCTCA
>JBILFE010000325.1:0-4926 GCA_044351705.1 Luteolibacter sp.
TCAACCTCAAGTTCTCGCCCGACTTGGTCGCCACCGACGACGGTCTGGATAAGTGGCTGCACTTGGTGCGCGGGTATTTCAAGCTCGACGGCCATCACGTCCAATTCAACGTGACAACCGCCGGCATGCTGCGCGAGGCACAGGCCCATCCCGACGCCCACCGCGGCCTGATTGTGCGGGTGGCCGGCTACAGCGATTATTTCTGCGATCTGTCTAACGAGCTACAGGAGGAAATCATCGCCCGCACCGAACACCAGTGCTTTTAGTTTATTTCTTGAAGGCAGGATCACTGGGCGGGTTTTTCGACGACGTCGCGGAACCCGCGCAATTGGACCTGGCCGCTGGCCGGATCGTCGAACAACACCTGCACGCCGCGTTTGCGGCCGGGATGAGGCCACAACCCGGCACCGATGCGGCGCCATTCCCCGGCGCTCAAAGCGAAGGCGGTCATGGAGGAATGTTGGTTGGCAGCCACCGGCGGATTTTCTATCACCTTGGATTCGCCGCTCTTGAACAAGTAATCGGTGGTCTCCAACTGAATCCGCACCTGGCTTGCGCTCAAGTTGAGGATTTGCAGCGAGCCGGGCGGGAAGCTGCGGGCGGAGTCATCGATGGGCAGCACCCGCCAGGTGCTGCGGCCCGCTTGTTGGTGCGGCAGAAACAACAGGATGAACTCGCGCTTGCCTAACGGCAAGGTGAGGCGGGCCAATTGCGAGGCGGCTAGTTTCAGGCTGGCGCGCTCCGGGCTGGAGGTGAACAGCAAGTCGCGCCCGAGCAGAGTTAACACATAACTCTCGTGATTCAGATAGGTCTTGAGCCGCACCTCGGTGCCCATTGCATCGTCCTTCGCCGCCGCATCGTGGACAAACATCGCGCCCGTCCCCGGCGGCGGCGCGAATGCCAGCAAGCGCAACTCCACCCGGCTGGTTGCGGGCGCGGCTTGGGCGGGCGCTACCGCCAATGCCAGGCCTAACATAGCTGCGAATGGAAGAAGAGTGCGGGACATGCGTGGGGTGAGAAGATACAACGTCTCATGCTTCGTCAACCGCCAACCACCGGAACGAGGTGATCACAAAGCGCCGACCGAATTGCAGGTTGGCGGGTTTCTTGAGCTTGGCCGGTGCGATGGTCGCAGCTTCGGTGGGATCGAGGTAGTCGGGAAGGCGCTGGACGGTGGCCTCGCACCGCGCGAGGGCCTGGACTTTGCCAGCGGCATCACGCGACTCACCGTAGCCACGAATCTTGAAGGTGTCGCCGCGCACCGTCATCACCGAGGCTAACGGCATGAGCACATCCCCCTGGCTGAGGTAGGACGGAGTGCCCTCGCCGGTCAAACCGTTCATCGCCTGCTCGCAATTGGCACCCCGGCTTTTGGCGGTTGGAATGGCCGCAAATGTAGCGGATTTGGAATCGTTCGGCTCCTTGACTTCCGGGTGGTGGAACGTCTTGTTGATGTCGGTTTCATCGATGGCGGTTTGCAGCAGGCCGCGCAGCACGTGGAGGGCGCCGGTCTGGCCGATGCGGCGGTTGACAAACTCGGCGGTGCTGAGGAGGGGTGCCTTGTCAGCTTGGCCGCGTTTGCGAATCTGGGTTACGATGGATGCCGCCAAGGTTTTGATCTGGTCATCATTCAAGGCGCGGAAACCGGCCCAGCGGATTTGACCCGCGAGGTTGAAGGATGCGCCGGCGGGTTTGTCGGCATCGCCGGCAAGCACCACTCCGGCACGCGGAAACGCCGTCTTGTCGGTGGCGGAAAAATCCCGGTCGGTCCAGCCGACGACCGCCTCATCGCGCAACGACGAGAGCACGGCGCGCCAGGCATCGGCGGAGTCGGAGTTGACATTGAAGGCACCTCTAACAAGCAACTCGGCTGCGATGGCATGACTGAAGGTCTTGTCGTCGAGCGCGCTGAGTGTGGAGGCGCGGGTGCCGGGCGCTGTTTTTTTGGGAGCGGCGATCAAGCTGCGGTTGAGTAGCGGGGGTTTGGGGATGCTGCTGAACAGGTCATTGAGCAGGCTGCTGCGGGTGCGCTTGGACGTGAACAGATCGGTGTCATTGGCACACACGGTGGAAAAGTAGTAACGGTCCCACAGGCTGTCGTTGAGCAGGAAGCCGTGGTCGACGAAGGTGCCGAGGGAACCGCCGGCAGTGAAGCTGATGCTGGCGGGCGGGACGAGTGGATGGGCCCAGGAATTGCCAAAGGGGTAGTTGACGCGGGGCGGGCGGGCAGTGGAAACGAGGTTGGCGGGGATCAAGTCGCCGAGGGAGGCGGCGGGTACCCGTGGCACCCGGAACATCGGCACCGCCGAGACCCCGCGGTTGGCGGTACCGCTGGCTCCGAAGAAGCCGCGTTTGGTGGCACCATCGATCTCGATGCCCGGGAAGGTGTTGAAGTCCTGCACTTCCTCGAAGCGGATGTCATAACTCTGATGCGACAGGCCGAGGGTCCGCGTGTCCTGGGTGGCACCCTCGATCACCGGATTGTTATACAGCCAGGCCTTGGTCAAGTCCGAGGGATCGACGGTGGTCTTGGCGGTCATGGTCAATATGGCGAAGGGGGTTTTGCCGCCGGGGGTCTTGTCCTCGGGCTTTTGCAGGATGTCTCCCAAGCGGAAGGTGCGTTGAATCACCGGATCATCGCCCTTGGCGCTGATTTCCTTGGTGACGTCATCAAAGCGAAAATCAAAGCTGCGCAGAATGTCGGCGGTCACCGATTCATTGCGGGCCGCCAGCAAGTCGACCCCAAAATCCGGCAGCTCACTGAGCGCCGGCGACAGGGTGCGCATCGGCTTGGCAATGACGGTGAAGGTGTCAGTGAGCTTGATGCACAACCAGCCGCCATTCATGCCATAAGTTTTTTCAAAGTCGTAGCGGGTGGCCTCGGGGCGACTGCTGTAGCTCAGGTGGTCGATTTGCAGGCCGGCGCGGGTATCCCACCCGGGGATGGTTTCCACGCCCATCGGGTTTTTGGTGCGGTGATCGATGTTGCCGAAATTGCTGTTGGCATTCCAATCAAAGAACACTCGCGGTGAATAGCCACCTGCGGTTTCCATCGCCCAGGTCCAGTCGGTTTCGACCCACGCCGAGAACACCTTGACCTCCCCGGGCAGCAAGTTGATGGTGCCGCCCGGCGTGTTACTGGCGTCGGCCCCGCGCAAGTGAAGCGTGAATGATCGGCGTGCCTGGGGATTGCCTTCGTTCTGGATCTGGAAGCGCGCCAGACCTTCGAATTCCCCAGTCCCGAACTCGTCGCGCAGCCAGGCGTCGTTCTTTTTAAACTGAAAGCCAACGGGCGGGTCCCAGATGCGCATCCGCGAGCTTGAAACATCGAGGGCCACGTCGTAGGGGTTCCACAGGGTGATGACCGGGTCGTACACCAAATGGGGCGCAGCATAGTTGATGTTGCCCTTCGGATCGCCGTATTGATCGAAAAAATTGATGCGATCGCCGAGGTGGTTGTAGTGGGAAACGACGGAAAACAAGATTTGGAGTTTGGCGATGACGGGCAACAAGCGCTCAGTGCTGGGGGTTTTCAGCTGGCCGACGGGTGGATCCGGGTTCGGGCTGGGGTCCTCTTTAGCCGGAGTGGTATCGTCGGGGCCGAGGGTGAAGGTGGAGCGACCGTTGGCGCTGCCGGAGAGTTTTTTGTATTTGGCGTAATGCGAGCGCAGGTATTCCCACAGCGGCACGCCGACCACCGCGGCGTTACCGCCGAAATACGGTTGCTCCTCGCCGAGCGTGGAAACCAAGGGTTGCTTGGACTCAAACAAGGTTGTCAGGTCGGTTTTCAAGCCACCTTCGGCCGTATTGGTGAGCAAGCCAAGGTTGCCCACGCCAAGGGCATGGACGCGGCCCCGGATTTCCGGGCGGCCTTTTTCTCCGGTCTGCAGCACGGCGGTGTCCAAGGTGACAATCCCGCGGGGTTTCTTCAACTCACTGAGGGCGGCGGACAATACATCGGGCCGTGGACGTTCCGGGGACGTCCGCATGGCCAGACGCCTGGCCTTGTCATTGGCCGGCCCCGCTTCAATGTCCACTGAGGCCTTGCCGCTTTCATCAAACACCGCCCATGCGATCCCGCCGGATGCCGCAGCGCTGGTGACCGCCACCAAGCCGGCCCGCACGCCGTTGGACGCCTGCATGTCGGCTGCACCCGCAGGCAGCGGCGCACGCGCCGGGTCGATCAACCAAACGCCGCTGGGTTCCTGCGTCGGATAGGCCGGATCCACCGCATCGGCGCTGCGCACGGTGGATGCCAACCACCGTTCAAACAGGCCGCCCTTGCTCTTGTAATCCGGTTGCCCTCCCAGCACCGGTTGCCAGCGCCAGCCACGCCACACACCTAACAAATGGGGCTGGACCGGATCCGCCACCACCGCCGAGGCACACGCGGACGCGCGTTGGTCAGGGCCCATGGATTTTTGCAATTCACCCAAGGCCATCATCATGGCCAGGCGCGCGTTGGACTCCGCTTCACGCTGGGCGTATCCATATCGGGCCGTCCGCAAGCTCACTGCCGACAAGCTGAGCAGCCCGACCGCCAGCACCAACAACAAGGCCATCAAGCCCAGGGTCACGACCAAGGCAAAGCCACCCCGGCGGGCGCTGCCAGTCGGCGAAGTCCTATTTCGGTGGTTTTTCATGGGGTGCGACCGATCCATGGTGTGCCCTTCTCCCGCTGTTAGCGCCCTTGCCTGCTGGGTATGGGCGTTCTTTACGGAGCCAGCAGGATCGGACACGTCACAGCCGTAACCTAGGTACTGCTGCTGCAATTGCAAGCGGATTGACACAGGATGCTTAACCCTGCGTCATGAACCTCTGTTGACGTGTGAGTGCGTGTTGGCAGAGACCGCCTAACACCTCAGGAACAGCAGCTTGGTGCTGCGTTTGATCGAAACAGGGTTGGTGCGGGTCGCTTTCGACATT
>JBILFE010000272.1:0-5420 GCA_044351705.1 Luteolibacter sp.
GCCGGGAACTAGCGGCACTGGCGCAGCGCTATGCCGACCGCCGACCCGACCTCGCGGACCTGTGCCTGATCCGCATGAGCGAATTGAATCCAAAACTTCCACTCATCACGGTCGATGCCGACTTCCGGATCTATCGCCGCAATCGGCGTGAAACCATTCCCGTCATCATGCCCCCGTGAGGCATGCGCGTCAAGTTAAGGGGGTAGTTATAAAAACCCACCGGATTCTGATAAATCGTGCCAAAGAAACCACTGAAACACTGATTGCCACTGATACCACTGAGAAGAATTTTATGATTAATCCAGTGGCATCAGTGGTCCTCAGTGCATTCAGTGGTAAAAATCGTCACCCAAAATCATAAAATCCCGTTAACTTGACGAGCATGCCCGTGAGGGGATTCCTATCCGTCCACCCCGGACACTTGCGGGGTTAGCCGCTGGACTTGCCTGTTAGATCGCCGTGCGCAAATTGATGGAACAGCCGCGGCCAGCGTCCTCGATTGACGGATTGCCACGCCTAATCAGGCTCACGGCCCTGCGCTTTTGCTCGGTGAGCCACCCCCCCTGCCGAAAAGCATGATTTTTTGAATCTCCCGCTTGCCACCGGCGCATGGCTGCCTAGGCTTGTCGGGCACCCACTTATGAAAATCTGGCTCGACGGCAATCTGGTAGATGAATCTGAAGCGAAAGTCTCGGTCTTTGACCATGGCCTGCTGTATGGCGATGGCGTGTTTGAAGGGATACGGTTTTACAACGGACGCATCTTCCGCTTGGAGGAGCACGTCCGGCGTTTGTTTGAATCCGCCCGCGCCATTGTGCTGGAGTTGCCATGGACCCAGGAGCAGGTCTGCCGCTACACCTGCGAAACGGTGGCGGCCAATGGCTTGAACAATGGCTACATCCGGCTCGTGGTCACCCGCGGCTGTGGCGAACTGGGTCTCAATCCGTACCTGTGCCCGCGCCCGTCGATGTTCATCATTGCCTCCACCATCAAGCTCTATCCGGAGGAACACTACACCAACGGCCTCGCCCTCATCACCTGTGCCACCCGCCGCCCCGCGCCCGGTGCCCTCATGCCCCAGGTCAAATCCCTCAATTACCTCAACAACATCATGGCCAAGGTGGAGGCCATCCAGGCCAACGCGCTGGAAGCCGTCATGCTTAACGAACAGGGCTACGTTGCCGAATGCACCGGCGACAACCTCTTCATCCTCAAGGACGGCGTCCTGCTCACCCCCCTCATCAGTGACGGCGCTCTCGATGGCATCACCCGCGGCGTCATCATCGAACTCGCCGCCACCCTCGGTATCCCGTTCCATGAGCGCTCGCTCACCCGTTATGATATTTTCATCGCCGATGAGTGTTTTCTAACCGGCACTGCCGCCGAGGTCATCCCCGTGGTTTCGCTGGACCGCCGCACCATCGGCAGCGGCAAGCCCGGCCCGCTCACCCGCCGCTTCATCGATGCCTTCAAGCAACTGGCCAACTCCAGCGGCACGCCCTTCGCATGACCGTGCCGCCTCATCTGTCCTCTCCGCTTGCTGTGTTGCTTCCCACCCCTGCCTGTTCTAGTATCCACCAGCCATGAAATGTGATTTCTGCGATACCAAGGCCAGCGTCTTCCTCACCCAACTCGTCGAGGGTCAGATGAAGAAAGTCAGCCTGTGCGAAAAATGCGCCAAGGAGCGTGGCGTGACGGATCCGACCGGCTTCTCGCTCGCGGACCTCTTGTTCAGCGGCATCGCCGGCGCCGCCGCCACCACCAGCCAAGCCACCAGCGGTGCCGGCGCTCATAAATCCTGCCAGGCCTGTGGCTTTAGCCTGGAGGATCTGCGCCGCGTCCGCCGCTTCGGCTGCGCCGAGTGCTACACCGCATTCCACGACGAAATCGCCCCCATGCTGCGCGGCATGCACAAGGGCGCGTCCCACGTCGGCAAAGTCCCGGAAGGTCTCATGGCCCTGCAATTCAAGCACCAGCGCCTGCAAGACCTGCGCTCACGCCTCGACCAAGCCGTGGTTTCCGAAAACTACGAGGAAGCCGCCGGCATCCGCGACGAAATCCTCACCCTCGGCCTGCCATGATGCGATTTTCCACTCTCGTTAAAAACCCCGCCGACTGGATGACCGGCGGCCAGGTCGAACATGGTGCGGTACTCACGTCCCGTATCCGTCTGGCCCGCAATCTGCGCCGCCATCCCTTCCCCGGTTGGGCCAAACGCGACCAACGCGCCGCTGCCCTCGATCTCATGCGCCCCGCCGTCGAGGCCTTGCCCGTCATGAAGGACGCCTTCTCACAGGAACTCAGCGACCTTTCCGCCGTGCAGAAACAGGTGCTGGTCGAACGCCACCTCGTTTCCCGTGAACACGCCGCCCGCGGCGAGGGCTCCGCCGCCATCATCGAACGCCGCCAAACCTTCAGCTTCATGCTCAATGAAGAAGACCACCTGCGCATGCAGGCGATCCGCCCCGGCTTGCAACTCAGCGCCGCCTACGACGCCCTAACCGAACTGGATAGCGCGCTGGAATCCACCCTCGAATTCGCCTTCGATCCAACCCTCGGCTACCTCACCACCTGCCCGACCAATCTCGGCACCGGCATGCGCGCCTCCGCCATGCTCCATCTGCCGGGCCTCGTGCTCAGCGACCAAATCGGCCAGGTCCTCCAGGCCGTCAGCAAAATCGGCCTCGCCGTGCGCGGCCTCTACGGCGAAGGCACCGAGTCGCTGGGCAACCTCTATCAAATTTCCAATCAATCCACGTTGGGTGAGAGCGAGGAAACCATCATTCGCCGCCTGGAGCGGGTGATTGCACAGGTCGCCCAACACGAACAAAATGCCCGTGAGAAACTCTTTGAAGATGATCCGGAAATGGTCGCCGACAAGATCGGGCGGGCCTACGGCGTGCTGCGCCATGCCCATCTCATTGATTCCAAGGAAGCCCTCAACCATCTTTCCCTGTTGCGGCTCGGCGGCACCCTCGGATGTTTTTCTAACGACACCGTTGTCATTTGTGACACCCTCTTGATGGATATACAACCGGCCCACCTGCAACTGCATGCCGCCCGCAAGCTGTCGCCGGAAGAGCGTGATTCCATCCGCGCGCAAATCGTCCGCGGCCGCTTGCATAATCTGCTTTCCCCGATTACCAGTAACACAGCCTGTGAGGCCGAGCCTCCGGTTGCTGATCCCACCTATCCCCCCGACGAACCATGAACAACTTCACTCCTCGTGCCCAACAAGTCCTGGCCCTGGCTCGCAAGGAAGCGGATCGCTTTAGCCACGCCTACATCGGCACCGAGCACCTGCTGCTCGGCCTGATCAAACTCGGCCAGGGCGTGGCCGTCAATGTCCTCCAACACATGGGCCTCGAACTCGAAGCCGTCCGTATGGAAGTCGAAAAGGAAGTCGGCTCCGGCCCGCCGCAAAAATCCACCGGCACCATCCCTTACACTCCGCGCGTCAAAAAAGTCCTGGCCTTTGCCAACAAGGAAGCCAAAGCCCTCAATCATTCCTATGTTGGAACCGAGCATCTGCTGCTCGGACTGTTGCGCGAAGGCGAGGGCATCGCCGCCCGCGTGCTGCGCCGGCTCGAAGTCGATATCCAACGCACCCGCAATGAAATCCTCGCCGAGATCGATCCCAACTTTTCGCCGGAAGACTACGAAGAGGATGACGACGACGATGATGATGACTTGGAAGACGGCGATGGACCGTTCGAGGAATCCGAGGTGCAGGCCCAAAGCCAGGGCCAACAACCCGACCCACCGTCAGGCCCAGCCCAGGATCCTTCCAAAAAATCCAAAACCCCGGCGCTCAATGCCTTTGGCCGCGATCTGACAAAACTGGCGCGCGAGGGGGGGCTTGACCCCGTCATCGGCCGCGAGCCTGAGATCGAACGGGTCATCCAAATCCTTTGCCGCCGCACCAAAAACAATCCGGTGCTCATTGGCGAGGCCGGCGTCGGCAAGACCGCCATCGTCGAAGGACTCGCCCAGGAAATCGCCAGCGGCAACGTGCCCGAATTGCTGCGCGACCGCAAGGTCGTGACGCTCGACCTCGCGCTGATGGTGGCTGGCACCAAGTACCGCGGCCAATTCGAAGAACGCATCAAGGCGGTCATGGATGAAATCCGCAAGGCCAAGAATGTCATTCTTTTCATCGATGAACTCCACACCATTGTCGGGGCGGGCTCCGCCGAAGGCACCATGGATGCTTCCAACATCATCAAGCCCGCCCTCAGCCGCGCCGAACTCCAATGCATCGGGGCCACCACCCTCAACGAATTCCGCAAGTACATCGAAAAGGATGCGGCCCTCGAGCGCCGCTTCCAACAAGTCAAAGTCGAGGAACCCTCGGTCAGCGATGCCATCAAAATCCTCCAAGGCCTGCAGGAAAAATATGAGGTCCACCACAAGGCGAAGTTCACGCCCGCAGCCATCGAGGCGGCCGTCAAATTCACGGCGCGCTATCTGACAGCACGGTTTCTGCCGGACAAGGCCATCGATGTGCTCGACGAGGCCGGCGCCCGCGCCCGCATCGGCACCATGACCCGGCCGCCGGTCATCAAGGAATTCGAGGCCAAGATCGCCCAGATCAACCGTGACAAGGGCATCGCCATCGCCGAGCAAAACTTTGAAAAAGCCGCTGCTTTGCGCGATGGGGAAAAAACCACCAAGAAGGAACTCGAAGAAACCCTCAAATCCTGGCGCGCCACTTCGGAAGAAACCATAGTGACCGTCACCGATGACGATATCATGGGGGTGGTGTCCAAATGGACCGGCGTCCCGCTCCGCCGCATGGAGGAAAAGGAAACCGAAAAACTCCTCAAAATGGAGGACGAAATCAGGAGCCGCGTGATCGGCCAGAACGAAGCGGTGACCACCATTTCCAAAGCCCTGCGCCGCTCCCGCGCCGACCTCAAGGACCCGCGCCGGCCGATTGGTTCCTTCCTCTTCCTTGGCCCCACCGGGGTTGGCAAAACCTATCTGGCCCGCCACCTCGCCGAGTTCATGTTTGGCGATCCGGACTCCCTCATCCAAATCGATATGTCCGAGTATATGGAAAAATTTTCCTCGAGCCGCCTGATTGGTTCGCCTCCGGGCTACGTCGGGCATGAGGAAGGCGGCCAGCTATCCGAAGCGGTGCGGCGCCGGCCGTACTCGGTGGTGTTGTTTGATGAAGTGGAAAAAGCCCATCCGGATGTGATGAACCTGCTGCTGCAAATCCTCGAAGAAGGCGTCATCACCGATTCGCTCGGCCGCAAAATCGACTTCCGCAACACCATCATCATTCTAACATCCAACATCGGCGCCTCCGATATCAAGCGCCAGACCACCCTCGGCTTCGGCGCCATGGCCCAGGATCAAGGTGACTTCGAGGGCATGAAAGCCAAGATCCTCGAAGAATCCAAGCGCTTCTTCAA
>JBILFE010000655.1:0-2780 GCA_044351705.1 Luteolibacter sp.
TCAATCACGAATCCCCCGTGCGCGGCGAGACCTTTGTCACGCGCAAGATCACCCGTGGCCTTGCCAACATCGCCCACGGCATCCAGCGCTGCCTGTTTCTAGGCAACCTCGCTTCACTGCGTGACTGGGGACATGCCAAGGACTACGTGCGGATGCAATGGCTGATGCTCCAGCAGGATCATGCGGAGGACTATGTCATTGCCACCGGCAGGCACATCGCGGTGCGTGACTTCGTTGCCATGGCCGCGCGCGAAGCCGGTATGGAATTGGTTTTTTCCGGCACGGGTGCCGATGAAATTGCCACAGTCAGCGCCGTGGATGCTGGCGTGGCGCCCGGGGTCAGGGTGGGCGAGGTGGTGGTCAAAGTGGATTCCCGCTACTACCGACCCACCGAGGTGGATTCCCTGCTGGGTGATGCCGCCAAGGCGCGTCAGCAGTTAGGTTGGGCCCCGGAAATCACCGTCGAAGACATGTGCGCCGAAATGGTCGCCTCAGATCTCGAAGCGGCCAAATGCCACGCCCTGCTCATGTCCCACGGCCATCGCGTCACCCTCGCCAAAGAGTGAAATCCCTCCACCTGTCCCAAACCTATGAAAAAAGTATTCGTCTCGGGTTGCTACGACATCCTCCATGCCGGTCATCTTCAATTTTTTGAGGAAGCCCGGGCGTTGGGGGATTATCTGATTGTGTCATTTGCCTCTGCGGAGGTGCTATGGCACCACAAACGCCGCAAGCCCTCCATTCCCGATGACCACAAGCGGGCCTTGCTGCAAGGCTTGCGCATGATCGATGAAGTCATCGTCACCCAGGGACAGAAGGAAGGTCTGGATTTCGAGGAGGATTTCCTGCGCATCCAGCCGGATTTTCTCATTGTCACCGAGGATGATCACTACGGCGCGCTCAAGCGCGACCTGTGCGCCCGCGTCGGTGCCCAATACACCGTGCTGCCCAAGACCCCGCCGCGCTTTGAGCCGGTTTCCACCAGTTCGATCGTGCGCTGGGTACAGGCCCCCACCGAGGCGCCCTTGCGTGTCGACTTCGCCGGGGGCTGGTTGGATGTTCCGCGCTTTTCGCGTCCCGGTGAGTTCATTGTCAATTGCGCCATCTCACCGCTCGTCTCACTGCGCGAGTGGCCCTACGAGAAACAAGCCGGGTTGGGTGGCAGTGGTGCCTGGGCACTGCTCAATGGACGCGATGGGGTCAATTCGGAGATCGATATGGGAGTCGGCTGGCAGGACCCGGCAGTGATTCGTGAAACCGGCCTCTGTGTCTGGCGCTCCGGCATGACTCCGGTCCTCGATTTCAAACAAAACGGGGATTTTCTATCAGGCTGCATGGCTGTTTTGTGGACCGGACACTCCCACGACACACCCGGAGTGGTGGATCATCCGCGCGATTACGAGCGCATCGCGGCGTCGGGTCGCATCGCCCGTGACGCCGCGCGGCAGGCCAGTTTGCGCGGTCTGGCTGACGGGATGTCGGCATTTCATCAAACCCAGCTCGATGAGGGCATGGAGCCATTGCCGGCCATTGCCGGAGCCATGGCCCATAAATACTGTGGGGGCGGTTACGGCGGCTATGCTCTCTATCTGTTTGATAAGAGCGAGCTGCGCACCCAGGCGCTTGCCGACCACGCTCAGCTCCGTGCTGTTGAACCATTCTGCCGGGTTTGAAACAGCCCATGCGCACCATCCCCGTCATCGGCTTGCCCGTAGCCGCCACCGACTATGCCGGGGCCGTGGCTTGGGCCATTGAGCGCGCCAAGGCCGGGGACCGCGCCTATGCCGTGGAGGCGGCCAATACCCATGTGGCCGCGCTGGCCCGCACGGATCGCGCGTTCGGCGCGGCCATGGGGCGCTTCGATCTCATCTGCCCCGATGGCATGCCCTTGGTGTGGGTGGTCAACGCGAGCCTGGCCCTGCCTGATAAACTCACTGACCGCGTGTACGGCCCCACCTTGATGCTGGAAACCTTCAAGGCCAGCGCCGGAGCGGGGGATTTGCGCCACTTTTTGTTAGGTGGGCAGGAGTCCACGCTGGCCAAACTCAGAGTCTCCCTTGCGGCGCGTTTTCCAGGCACCAACATGGCGGGTGCCTACTCCCCTCCATTCGGGGCTTGGCCTGCGGACGAGTTTGAACGGATTTGCGACAAGATCCGTCAGTCCGGTGCCAATCTCATTTGGGTTGGCTTGGGTTGCCCACGGCAGGAGCATTGGATCGCCGCGCACAAAGACCGCCTGCCCCCCGGCGTTTATTTCGGGATCGGGGCGGCCTTCGCCTTTCACGCCGGTGAGGTCCGCCAGGCACCTTCCGCGATACAGCGCCTCGGACTTGAGTGGTTGTATCGGCTGTGCATGGAACCGCGCCGCCTCTTCCGCCGCTACTTGATTTATAATTCAATCTTTCTTTTTCATGTTTTCCGTGATAGGCTAACACGTTGAGACGTGGTAACCCATCACTCCAATGCCAAGTTATCTCTGCGAATCCTTCGGGCTGCCCGAGGCCGCTAAGTACTGGAATCAGGTGCTCCGCATCAACGATTGGCAGAAGTCGCGTTTCGTCGGCAAGATCGTTCGCGCCATGTTCAACACGATCAATGGCAAGCGCATCGGCAACCTTGGCTTTGCCTTCAAGAAGGATACCAACGATACCCGCGAGAGTCCGGCCATTCGCGTCTGCTACGACCTGTTGCATGATCGCGCCCACCTCGCCATTTACTACTGATAGATAAATTATGCACATTCATCCTGAATTCCACCGTTTTCTCAAACGCCATGACAA
>JBILFE010000656.1:0-2769 GCA_044351705.1 Luteolibacter sp.
CGTTGGTGCAAAGATCACAAGGTCGTCTCGATGGGCCACTTCATGGAGCACGAGGGGTGTTTTTTCAGCCGCACCATGTCCGGCGGCAACATGATGCAGTTGCAGAAATACAGCGACATGGGCGGCATCGATCTGGTCTGCCGCCAGCTCTATCCGGGTGAGCGCAAGATGGGCATCTATCAAACCCCCAAGATGGCCAGCTCGATCTCGCACACCTATAACAAAAAGGACGACATCGCCTTCAGCGAGATTTACGGTGGCTACGACCAGGACCTGACTTATCCGCAAATGAAATGGCTGGCGGACTGGCACCAGGTCCGCGGCGTCAATTTCCTCATTCCGCACTCGTTCAACCCGCGCGCCCCCTACGACAAGGATTACCCGCCCTACTTCAACAACGGCGGCTTCGAACCGCGCTGGCCGCTCTATCGCGTCTGGGCCGATTACACCAACCGCCTCAGCCTCATGCTCACCGGTGGCCGCCACCTGTGCCCGGTGGCTTTCCTGCATCTCGGGCAGAGCCCGCATGTCGGCAAGTCCCAACGCCCGGAGGAATTCACCAGCACCTTGCAGGATGCCCTTTTCGACTGCGATTGGCTGCTCTACGACGCCTGGGAAGACGACGCCAAGCTGGACGGCAAAACCATCCGGCTCCACAAGGAAACCTATCAGGTTCTGGTGTTGCCGGCGGCCGAGGTGATTCCCTGGCCGACCTTGGCCAAGGCCCGCCAGTTCTTTGAAAACGGCGGCGTGGTGGTGGCCTATCAGGATTTGCCCGCCAAATCCGCCACCCTCGGCCATGACTCCAAGGACATCGCCCGCCTCTGCGCTGAGATTTGGGGCACCACCACTCCCTCATTGGCCCGCTGCAAGACCAGCCCGGCCGGCGGCCGTTCGTATTTCCTGCCGGCCAAGCCGACGCCCGAGGAGGTTCAGAAAATTCTAACTGGTGATGCCGGGATGCATCCCACCCTGGAGGTGGTGGCGGGTGAAACCAAGCACTGGTTGCATGTGCTGCACCGCCAGAAGGATGGCGGTGATGTGTTCTTCGTCTGCAACCAGAACCATCTGGGCGAGGCCAGCAAGTTCACTTTCAAAATCACCGCCAAGGGCGAACCGGAATGTTGGGATCCGATGCGCAATGAAATCACAGCCATTCCCTATCGCCGCCTCGACGCCACCACCCTCGAAGTGGACCTGACCCTGGAACCTTCGGAAAGCGTGTTGTTGGTCTTCAATGTGGAAAAACGCCAACTGCCGATGCGTGGCGCGGAAGTCAAGCCCGTGATGGAACCGCTTCTCGTCACGCGCGATGCCACCGTCCCGCCGCCGCCACCGCAAGCAGTCAAGGGCCGCGCCTTTGTCAAAAGCCCGGTCACCGCCAATGCCTTCGATGGTCACTGCGATATTCCCAACAACCTGGACCTGGCCAAATCCCGCGTCCTCCTAACCATGGATGAACTCACCCCTGAGGCGGCGGCATGCGTCACCGTCAACGGCCGCGCCGCCGGCGGGTTCATCGGCAAGCCGTATCGCCTCGACGTCACCCCATTCCTCAAACCCGGCTCCAACACCCTCCGCATCGAGCCGTTTGCCCCCAATCAAGCCCGCCTGCTCGTGCTGCCTCGTTAGAGCAATCATTCGAACAACGACGCATAGACATCACAACCATAGGGAGATCGACAGAAGATGGCATTCCAATTACTACCCATCATTAAAGCGGTGGCCCCTTATCTGGCTCAAGTCGCAACGGCTGCAGTTCCTGTCTTCAAATCCAATCCAGAGGCGGTGAAGCTGGATCCGGTTGTGGCAAAACAGATCGAGGAGCTTCAGGCGGCAGTTACACAAAACGCCAAATCCATTCAGGTTCTCGCTGAAAAGACCCAACAAGTCATGCGCGACCTTGAAAATGCCGCGCAAGATGCCAGAAAACAGGTGGCTGCCTATAAGGCGATTTTGTTAGTATCGCTTGGGTTGTCAGCCCTTTCCTTGGCGACCTGTCTCTATCTCTTGGTGCGCTGATGTCGCAAAAAGTTGATCAACCCAATTGCAATCGCAATTGCGAACCACATGAGACCCTCGATGCGATTGAAAATGTCATATACTGAGGAGAGTGCATCCACGGGTTTAGTTTCTTCCCGTTCATATCCACCGATGACCGGCGGCTGGGCTGTGGTTGGAGTTGATGTTGTGTGGCTTAACGGTCATTCGGTGGGATGCCTTAGCTGAATGGATCTAGCGGTACACGTCCCGACGGTGGCGGATTCGCACGACCAAAACGATCAACGTGGCATCATGAATATCGTAGACCACGCGGTAGTCACCAATCCTCAGGCGGTATGTGTGGTCCGAACCCACGAGCTTCCTGCAGCCAGCCGGTCGTGGATCCGACTCCAGGGCTTCGATTGCTGCCACAATCCTGGGAATCCACTTCCGGTCGATCCCCCGAAGGTCTTTGGCAGCAGTCCTGGCAATCTCAACGCGGCAAGAGGCCATCGGAGGTCAGTTGTTCCTTGAGTTCGGCGAGTGAAATTCGGTCGTCGTCTCTGCGCTCCGCAACGGCCGCAAGATCAGAAACATCCTCCATAAGCGACTCATAGTCAGCAATGGGGATCACGACTGCGACCTTCTGGCCGCGATCATCAGTGAGGAATTGCGTTGTCATGAGCGAAGAGTACCACGGCGGCTCCAAATGTCGAGTCCCAAAAGGACGCCTTTCTAGCGAACGCTCAAATCCACCGATGACCGGCGGCTGGGCTGTGGTTGGAG
>JBILFE010000139.1:0-7550 GCA_044351705.1 Luteolibacter sp.
GATTCAGTTTCATCGCGTCCTTGGCGCGCTGGGTGTTCTGAAGCTTGGGATGCTTGGCAAGGGTCTTGAGGGTGGCGGTGGCCAGCGCGTCATCGTGCAGTTCCTTGGCGGTTTCATACGCCTGCCAGTACGCTTCGGCGCAGACGTCGGGGCTGCTTTGATAGGCCACATACACGCGCTGATAGGTGCCGTGGGCTTTTTTGAGCCATTCCGAGGCGGCGTCGGCGGTTGCGGTGGCGGCCTGTTTGCGGTAAACCTGGCACAGCAGCAGATAGGCTTTGGCGGCGGTTTCCCCGCGGAAGGATTTGTCTCCAACAATTTGGAGGGCGAGGGCGGTGGCCGGCTCATACTGGTTGAGATCCACGAGTGCCTGCAACTTGCCAAGGGTGGTTTCCTTGAAGCGGGAAGTGCCGGGGTTGTTGGCCAGGACATCATCGAAAATCTTAAGGGCCTCCTCGGGTTGTTTGCGTGCCAGCGCGATGAGGCCCAGGCCGACGGGTCCGGCATCGGAGAACGCCGAGTCCTTGTAGCGGTCGCTGAGGCGTTTGTACATGGCTTGCGCGCCATCGAGATTGCCGCCTTTGAGCAGGATATCGCCGCTGACGGCCAACAGCGCCGGACTCAACGTCGAGGGGTTCTCGGCATTGGTGGTGGCGATGCCCTTGAGGTACAGATCGGATAGATCCGGCCGCTTCAGTAACTGGCTGAGGCGGGCGCGGGCATAGTAAACCCGCGCGTTGGCGGTGGGGTTGTTGTCGCTGCCGATGGCGGTGGTGAGCACCTCGATGAGTTGTTTGTCAACGGCCGCCGCGTCAATATCGGCGGCTTTTTTGCGGTGGGGAATGAGTGACTTGACGAGTTCGTCGATGAGGTACTCGACTTGTTCGTTAGCCGGGTTGGCGATGCAGGACTTGAGCGAGTTGGCCAGAATCTCGGCGGCCTCCGCGCCCTTGCCTTCGCGGGTTTTCATTTTTGCCACCCAGGTGGCGGAGAGCAGGGCCAGCGAGTTTGAGGGTTTGCGCCGGAGGAATTCCGCGTGCAAGGCGGCGATGGCGGCCCAGTCTTTTTTGGTTTGCAGCAGGGAGGTGGCGGAGTCCAGAGCGTATTGGATCACGTCGTCCGGGCTGTCTGACCAGACCGCCTTTTTCAAGGCTTCGAGGGCGGCGGCATCGTCGTTTTTCTTTTTATAGGTATCGGCCAGCAGGCACAGCATGGAACCGGCGGCGGCATCGTCGGGGTGGTCTTTGAGGAAACCTTCCAGGTCGCGGATGATCTTGTCGGATTGATTGACGTCCTTGTCGTTGAAATCGATGAAGGAGAGCCGGTAGCGCATGTCACCGGCATAGTAGCCGTCGGGGAAGCGGGTGAGGTACTGGTTGCAGGAGGCGAGGGTTTCCTTGTACTCGTTGGCGAGGAAATGCGACATCGCCACGTAGTAGAGGGCGGTTTCCACCAGCGGGCTGTTCGGATAGGTTTTGAGGAATTTCTCCAACAGGGGAGTGGACGTCGCAAAGTCGGCATCCTGGAAGTGGGCCACGGCTTGGAAGAACACGAAGCGTTCCAGCGATTCGGATTTTGGGAAGCGGGTTTCGAGGCGTTCGTAGAACTTGGCGACTTCCCCCCATTTGCCGGCCTGGACTAACAATTCGCCGGCGAGGGTGGCGACCTGTTCGGAGTTTTCGGCATCGGGATAGGTGCGCAGGTAGGCATTGCAGAGTGTCTGCAATTCGGCGATGTTCTTGAGCTTGCTGATGATGATGATTTCGGCGTAGGCGGCGGCCTTCGCATCGCTGGCCGAGGCGTATTTGTTGCGCAGGGTGCGGAAGCACACCAGCGCCTCCTCGAAGCGGTCCAGATAGTACAGGCAGCGGCCGCGGCGCATCAGCATGGCGGCATCCAGATCGGTCCGCTGCTCAATGGCGGTTAGAGCGGTTTGTGACAATTCGATGGCGGGTTTGAGGCTGCTGACCATGGCGCTGGCATTCGAGCGCTGGTTGATGGGTTTGTCCTTTTCCGCGGCGACCTTGGCTTCCAGGAGGTTGAGGATTTTCCTTTGGCTTTCCAGTGCCATGGCCTGGGTTTCGAGAATCTGCTTGCGGGTCGGCACGGTCTGATAGATGGCCAGTGCCGTCTCGTACGACTTGGCGGCCACCGCCTCATCGCCCCGCACCACCACCTGATTGGTGTACCACGCGATGGAATCACGGACCCCGGCCTGGTTGATCAGGCGGTCAAGGTAATGGATGAGGTCGTCAATATTGCCACTATCGGCGAGCAGGCCGATGACTTCGACCGCGGCGGTGGTCTGCTGGGGGGAGCGGATGTCCGATCCCATCAAGCTGCGGAACACGGCAATGGCCTCGTCGCGTTTGCCCAGATCGTTATACACCTGGCCGAGTGAGAGGCCGGCTTCCGAGCGGTACCTCGGGTCCGCCATGGCGAGTTTGAGGGATTTGATGGCCTGTTCTTTTTTTTCCGCGCTGCCTTGGTTGATGCAGGCGCGCCCGACCCCGAGGTGGCAGCGCGTCGCGTATTCGCCTTTGGGAAAGAGGGTGGCGCACTTGGTAAAGGCCGCCTCGGCCTCGGCCGGCTTTTCACCCAGCAAATAGGCCAGCCCGACGTTGAAATGGAGCATCTCCATCATTTCCGGCGACGTCCTTGAGTTGGGCCCCAAGGCTTTGATGAGTTCCTCGATTTTGGGTGCGGCCAGCAGGTAGTTTTTAGCCTCGAACGCCGCTTCGGATTCATTCAACAGGGTGTTGAGCGTCGCCACCGTGGTCGGGGCCGCGGCTGTGGCTGCGGGCTTCGCTGCGGGTGCGGGAGCGGGAGCGGGAGCAGGAGCGGGAGCAGGAGCGGGAGCAGGAGCGGGAGCAGGAGCGGGTGCGGGTGCGGGTGCGGGAGCGGGAGCGGGTTTCGGCGTCTGGGCGCTTGCATGGTGGAACAAGCCGACGGTCAGTGCAGCCGACACAATGAGCGCCTGGAATGGGGGTGAATAGCTTGAGGCCATGCAGTCAATAAGGTGCGCCACCGTCGTTTCCGCGCGCAGGCGTGTCAAGTGGCAAATCCGCGCCTGCTCTAACGGCGGTGACCATAACTAGGCGTGTCGGTTTGATCAGCGATACCTTGCCTTCACCGGTGCCTGCACCCTGGCTGCCTGCGCCGCAGCCGCTTTCAGTGGCCGTCAATGGCCTGCGAGCGGTTGAAGAGGTCTTGAAGTTCGTCAGTGGTTTCCTGGCTGGCAAAATTGCGCAGATGGCTCACGGCGGTGTTGTTGAGGAATTCGCGGCCGCGCTCGGCGTTGGCAAACCAATCAATTTCGATCAAGATTTTGGGTCCCTGGGGGGTGCTGACCACCGGATAGACCGGGTGGCTGGATTTGTCGCCATTGATGGCGCGGACGGCCACGGTCGTCCAGGTTTTGCCGCGCGACACGGCGGTGATGACGGCCGCGAATTTGGATTTGCGGGCGCCGTTGATTTCGTAGCCGAGGTTACGCAGCACCCGGGACGGGCTTTTGTCCGGGTCGAGCCACGCGGTGAGGGCAAGCGCTTGGGGGACGTTGCCGGCACGGATGGCCGCGAGCCAGGACTCAACGAGCGAGCGGGCTTGATCCGCGGGCGGGGCATCGGCTTGAGCCAGAGTGGCTACACGGGTGCTGCTAGACAGGCAGTTCACCCGCCATTTGTCGTTCCAGCGCTTGGCCTCACCGGCGGCCCAGGTTTGTGCGGCGAGCCAGTTGCCGGCGGCATTCTCCGTGGGTTGGAATCCGGCGGGCAAGCGCCATCCGTCTGGCGATTTTTCGATAAAGAAGACATGCACGTCCATCCGGTCGGGTTCGCGCACCGAGAAATATTGGAAACTGGCGGCCGCCACCGAATCGGTCTCAAATGTGGACAGTGGCAAGGCGTGGCGGACACATGCCGGATCGTGCAAGGCCCCCCAGGCGGCGGCCGCGCGGGTGCATCCAAGGCGGGCGGTTTTGGCTTCAGCCGCAAGCCCGAGCATGGCAATCATGGGCCGCAGGGTTGTGGCCAGCATGGCTTGTTCCAAGGCTTTGAGCGCCGCTTGTGCCGTGGGCAACGACTGTAGGGGGATGTCATTCCTGAGCGCCGCGGGGTAGAGGGCCAGCAATTTCTCATCGCTGGCGGCGTCCGCTTGCGCCTCCTCCGGCTGCTCGTTTGTTAGGAAAAAAGCCGACGGCGGATCCACTTGCCAGAGACCGTCCTGGCTTTTTGATAGATCCAGCCGGATGATCTCCAGGCGCGCTTGAGAGGGGGTGCCAGGCGTGCCCGCCGGATCAAGACAGGCGACATCAATGGATGCGTATTGATCGGCGGAGTCGAGTTGCACGACGGTGCGCAAAATGTCCGGTGCGGTCAGGAGTCGCCACGGGCGCTTGGCTGCCAGGGGGGCGGTGGCGGCGGACTCGGCCGCCTGCAAGCGCTTTGTCCAATCGTCCGGCAGCACGCTCTGCAGGCCGCCTAACAGACCTAACATAATTGGCAACTGCTGCTTGCCGCAGGCATCGAGGAAGCGCATGCCGGTGAGGTACGGTCCGAGCGTGCGCAATTCGCCAAGCGGGAGCATGGCAAGGATTTCCGAGCGCATGCGTGCGGTGGCTTGTTGTTGGATGGTATCGAGTTCGAGCACTTGTTGTTCGAGCATCCATGATTCGAGGGCGTCGAGGCGTTGGCGCAGGCCCGGGGCATAGCCGACGCCGGTGTTTTCAAAGGAGGCGAGGACAGGGGCGGGCAGCCAGGTTTCGCCGTGTTTGACCAATGCCACGGCGAAGACGCGCAAGCGGCTGGGATCAAAGCCGCCGATTTTGCGCACCAGCACTGCGGCGAGGTTTTCATCGAGCCGGGTTTGGCATGATTCCAAGGTGCCGGTGCCGAGGTCCGTGGCGGTGCGTTCGAGTCGGCGGGTGATTTCACGGCGTTTGCCGACGTCGGTGTTGGCGGTCAGGGCGGTGTCCCCGCCGGGTTCGAGGTTGAGCTTTCCGGCGCGGACCTTGTCCAAGAAATCCACGGCGACTTGGGCCGGTTGATTTGGCGCAGCCATTACGGACATTGCCAGGGCGAGCAGCAGGGAAAGAACTTTCACTGCCGGGGACTGTACCAGAGATTCGGGCCTGCGAAAGTCCGGATTGAACATTTTCGGGTTGTTAGCCGGGGGCGTGGCCAGGCGGGTGGGCCTGGGTGGGATGGTCACGGTTTGGAGCGGCGGTGTTGCGAGTAATGTTGGGACAGGCCGGTGGCGATGGCATCGGCATATTCGCGGAAGATGGACGGGCGGGCCCTGCCCGCGATTTGCCGCTGTCCGGCGTAATCGCCGGCTTGGATGCGGGCGTAGTCCGTGGAGGAGTTCATGACGTAAGGTTCCAAGAAGATGACCGGGCATTGATAGAGACGGTTGGCCAGCAGGTTGCGGGCCCAGAGGTAGGGTTGATTGGCAATCGGGCGGGCGTTGCTGGCATTCGGCGCGTAACTGAATGGCGGCAAGCCGGTGGCGGCGGCCATGGCGGCGGCGACGCTGGCGCCGACCCAAACTTCCTCTTCATGGGTGCGTTGGAGAAGTTTGAGCAGCAGCGAGAAGCGTTGGTCGGCGAGACCGAGTTCCGTAGCGCTATAGGCACCATTGACCAGCAGGTGCAGGTGGGAACGCTCGACCATGGTTGGATTGTTAGAATCACCCCAAGCCTCGGCATTGAAGTGGAGGCAGAGGACGAGGTCGGGTTTGAGGGTGAGGTTGACGTAGTTGGCGCGGGCGTGGATTTCCGCTGTGCGGTAGAACAATCGCTCGGCGAGACGTTGCGGCGAGGCGGTGGAACCGGGGGGGGCGAACTTGGTGGCAATGGTGAGGAGAGACTGCGGGCGGAGCCGGGTTACGGGGTGGTGGTTTTGTCGCACGAGGGAGATTTTGGCACCGAGAGATTCAAGGCGGGGTTTGAGGAGTTTGGCCACTTGGAGGGTGAGGTCACCTTCACAAACCGGCGGGTTGGCTCCCAGCGCCAGGCGACGTTCCTCCATGACGGCCCAAGTGCCGCCGATGTGGCCGGGATCCAAGGCGATGTGGAGGCCGGCCAGCGGTTTGCCGGGTGGTGCGGGTGGCAGGTCGCGGGTGGCGTGCCAATGGTGCGGGACCGGGGATGGGTGCCCCGCGGTGCTGAAGGCGAGGTGGAAGATGTCATTGGGTGCCGGTACTCCGGTGAGGATGTGGGCTTGGTGGTCATCGATGTGGATGAAGCTGCGCCAGGTTTCGCCGGTGGTGAAAACCGTGGTCAGGAGCGATTCGAAGTCGCGGCGTGGGATCGAGTGTTGGAAGGCGTTGAGGTCTGACCAGCGCGGCGGTTTGGCGAGTGCCGAAAGAGCGAGGCCGTCGGTGGCGGACGGTGGTGCCGGTGAATGTGGACACCGGGGAAGCAAGCCTAACACGAGTGCGGCGACGACGCCAGCGGCGAGCAGCGTGAGCAGAAGCAGGCGGGAATGCGGCATTTTCAGCAAATTGGGTTGTCGGTGGGAAGGGGATATGTCTAGGTGGTGGTGGTCGCCAGTCGGGCGTTTCAGCCGCTTTAATTTATGTCAACGATCCGCATATTGTTTTTGGGAGATGTCGTGGGTGAACCTGGACGCAAGGCCGTCATCGAGCAATTGCCATTGCTAAAACAGCGCGAGGAACTCGATTTTATCATCGTGAATGGTGAAAATGCCGCCGGCGGCCGCGGCATCACCCCGCGCATAGCGATTGATCTGCTGCGGGCGGGAGCGGCGGTGATCTCCACGGGCGATCATGTTTGGGACCAGCCGGAGATTGTGGATTACATCCCAACCGAGCCGCGCTTGTTGCGGCCATTGAATTATCCGCCTGGCACACCGGGCGGCGGCAGCGTGGTGTTGGAAACCGCGAAGGGCCGGGTCGGCGTGGTGTTCGTGCAGGGACGTTCGTTTATCCAACCCCCGCTGGATAATCCGTTCCTGGCCGCAGAAGCCGAAGTGGCGCGCCTGGCTGCCGATGGGGTCAAGGTCATCGTGTTGGAAATTCACGCCGAAACCACCAGTGAGAAGGTGGCCATGGGACGCCTGCTGGACGGACGCGTGGCGCTGGTGGTGGGCACCCACACCCACGTGCAAACCGCCGATGAGACGATCTTTCCGGGCGGGACCGGCTATTTGACTGACGCCGGAATGTGCGGACCGGAGGAATCCGTGCTGGGCAGGAGCATCGAATCGGTGGTTTGGCGCTTTAAAACCGGTATGCCCACGCGTTTTCCCATTGCCAAGGGGGGGGTGCGGCTGTGCGGCGTGGTCGTCGACGTGGATACCGAATGCGGCCGCTGTTTGACCATCCGCAGGTTGTCCCTGCAAGTGCCAGTGGCGGCCGAGGTTGCCCAGGCGCCGGTGTAATCCGTGCATTCGCAAGAATTTCGAACTATTTTACTTTTCAACGATATTTTTTTTGACAGTGCGGTTATTTCCGTTACGATGCGCCCGCTCTTCCCCACATCTTGCCAGGGGTACCGCGCCCGGTCCGTTCATCAGGACAGGACGCGG
>JBILFE010000657.1:0-2753 GCA_044351705.1 Luteolibacter sp.
CAACCGTCGTCCAACACCACCCACAGATCGCCCCTGACTTTTTGATAGAAATTCTTCAGCCAGCCGTTGGCGCCAAACAAGTTGTCCTCGTTGAGCTGAACGGCCGCGTATTTGTCAATCGACGCCACCTGATAGAGGAGCGGATCATTGGCCTTGGTGCCCTGACCCTGCATGTAACTCTGGGCCGACCACGTGCACCAGTAGTTCGGCGATGTGCCCGGCGCCGCGGGCACCAGATCGCGCGCGGCGGCAAGGGCGGCAGACGCAAGCACGCTGGCGAGAAACAACGGAAAAATCCTGGGTGGCATGGCTTGGGGCTTGGGTGTCGCGGGTTGATTACGGCGGCGCACTGCCAGTTGTAGCAGCAATCGGGCGCTTGTCGTGTCGGCAAAACTGCCGACATCGACCCGGAGTGCAGGGACTCGTCACCGCCATGGAGTGCGGGGACTTGTCACCGCTTTCCGGTTGAGGAGCCTTGGCGACGGGAGGGTTGGTGCTTGCGCTCTGACGTTGCTCCAACCCAGGACGCCCCGCGCCGCGGCGGACAAGTCCGCCCCGACCCAGAGCGGTGACGAGTCACCGCAGTCCCAGGCAGACGCTCCGCGCCTTATTCTATTTCGGGACCACCTCCGCCGCCGGGAGACTCACCCGGAAGTCCGCCGGCTTGGTGCCGCTCTTGACGATGACGATGTTTTCGCCCGCCTTGGTGGCGAAGGCCAGCAAGGCGGCTGTTAGGGTCTCGCTCTTCTTGTTATTCCGATAGAGATCGACGCCTTGCTTGCCCCAATAATTGCGCAGCGTGCATGGTGCACCGCGCTGCGAGGTCACTTCGATGAAATCCACCTTGCCGGCTTTCATCAGTGAGGTGACCAGAAAATCGCCCTTGGCGCGCAGGGTGAAGCTGGCGTCCATGTCCTTGGGCCAGGCGGGAAAGACGCGAATGACGGGCGTGCCGCCGGGCGCCGCCGCGCCCGATTGGAGCAAGGCTTGGCCCATCCCCTCGCTGAACGTGGCCTCCTGCTGCCAGTCGAGGGCAAAGCCGCCGTCTGGATTGTACTCGCGGATGCGGTTGATCCAGCGTGTGGGAGCATCCGACTTCGTCTTCCAATAGGCAATTTGGTACGTAAAGCATTTTTTCACCCACTCGACGCTGCCGAGTCTTGCCGCTTCGCCACAGAACCTCGCCAGCGGCGACGCTCCGCCGCCGCCCGCGCCTTCGTTCTTGTTCAGCGCAATCCATTTGCCCTGTTTCAGACTGGCCAGCGTGTTCATGGCCATCTGCCATTCATCGGGCTTTGTTAGTTTGGATTCGGTATTCACCAGATCGAAGACGTTGACGAGCATCAGGCGCGGGTCATGGTCCGAGCCCGAGGAATTGCCACCGCCGACCCCGATCGCGAACACCGGTTCGCCGGCCTGTTGCAGCACGCCCATGGCCTGCGGGGTCGCGTTCGTCGGATAGGGAGCCAACTTGTCGAGCATCTCCTGCCACTGCTTCGCCAACTCGGCATCGACCTTGAGCAATCCCGCGGCTTGGATTGCGACTGAGAAGATCGCGCGGATGGAGGCCAGGTCATTGATGCCGTCGCGGACGTTGTCCCGGTAGGTTTCGGCCCAAGAGGTGTTATTGATATGGTATTTGCCGTCGGCTTCCAACTTCGTTCCAGGGTAGGTGCGGTACAATTCGGCGGCACCTTTGAGCATCGGATAGGCCCGGTCTTTCAACCACGCAAGGTCGTGCGTATACTCGTAGCGTTCCCAATACCACTGCGCCGCCTCGGCCGTGTTATAGAGAAGACTGGGGCCCGCGCCACCCCAGCGCGATTCCCAATCGCTGCGCGTTTTGGCATTCGGCCGTGGCCGGTCTTTTTCCGGCAAGACCTCCGGTCCGTCGAACGCAAAGGTCTCCTGGATCCAGATGGCATCCTTGCCGCAACCGAACTGCTGGATGGCGCCCTGATTGATCCGCGGGAATTGCCGGCTGAGCATGCTGAAATAGGGATCGGCTAGCTCCGGGTGGTTGGCCTGTTCGAAGACCGGAGTCAGCGTCTGGCGCGAACTGTTAAACCACCAGTACTGCGAACCCCAATACTGCCAGCCGTCCTGCACGTTAAAGATGCCGCCGTTGGCATGGATCGGATACTTGCCCCGGTTGCAGGTGTTCATGCCGTAGAGATAATAGAGCCAGTGCTGGTCGTAGCTCTCGTCGAATGACCGCCCGTGCGTGGCCGGCAAATAGATGAAGGACCGCTTCCAGAAGTCATGCCATTGGGCCGTGGTGGAGTCAAAGATGGCATTGAAGGTGGTGGCCAGGGCCGCTTTCACCTCCGCGCTCGCCAGCGCCACCACATCGTCCTTGGGCGTCATCGATGCCGCGCTGCCCACATAGATGGTGAAGGTCCCCTTCCCGGCAGGGAGGGTCAATTGTTTGTCCGCTGCCGTTGCGCTGCGTCCTTTCACGGCAACGACACAAGCCGACGCGCAATAGACGTCGTTGACCGTCATCCCGGTATCGCACTTGGAGCTGATAACCTGCTTGAGCACAAGCATGTTGTTCTGCTGTGATTGCACCGCCGCATTGCTATACCGGTCGTTCATAATCGTCGCCAGGAGCCTGGAAAGGTCCACCGTGATGGCGGAGGGCGCTGCACGGTTGTCGGTGATTTCGATGGCAAACACATCGTGGTCCCGCCACGGGACGATGCGCACTCTGACGTCAGCACCCTGGATGCTCTCGTAACCGTCATAGGCAT
>JBILFE010000658.1:0-2745 GCA_044351705.1 Luteolibacter sp.
CACGCTTCCGTGAATTCGCCCTTGTACTTGGTATGCACGATGCCGTTGGCGGGATTGACTTCCGGCCGTTCCAATTTGGGCAGGGGCGGGCCGCCTTTGACGATGTTGTCGGCAAAGGCCCAAATTTCCGGGGCATCCTCCCAGCCATTGCCATGACCGTGGGCCAAAAACGGCCGCAAGCACATGCTGCTCGGCCCGCCTGCGGTTTTGGCAGACTTCGCGAAGATATCGATCTGGAAGACCGGGTCGGCCACGCCGTTGACCCACAGCATCGGCATTTTAGCGAAGGGCAAATGGGCCGAGGGATCCCACTTGGTGCGGTAGCTCTGGAATTGTTCGGCGGTCATGTTCTTGGGCGGAAACCATTGCGCCAACCCCGGGTTGTCAGTCTCATGGATAAACCCGCAGCCATAAACGGGAATGACAAAAGCAAACCGCGAGTCGACCCCCGCCACGGTGCTCACGATCGTGCCGCCCCAGGAAATTCCGGTGAGGCCGATCTTCTTGGGGTTGATTTCCGGAAATGAGCGCAACAGCGAATTGGCACGGATCACATCCGCCACAGCGTGATAGAACCATTGCTCGGTATCGGGCAGCGCCCGATCCCCGAACCAGTCCAGGCGGGCCGGTCCGGCATTCGCATGGCCGGCACCAAGCGGGGCATTGCCTTCTATTCCATGATCTTTACCGCCCGGCAAATGCCCCTCCAAATCCATGGAGATGGCTGCATAACCATGGCTGTTCCAGTTCCTGACCCAATTGGGATAGGCCGTGCCGCCACCGCCATGGGCGCAAAC
This sequence comes from Luteolibacter sp., assembly GCA_044351705.1. Taxonomy (GTDB): domain Bacteria; phylum Verrucomicrobiota; class Verrucomicrobiia; order Verrucomicrobiales; family Akkermansiaceae; genus Luteolibacter. The sequence goes on from JBILFE010000658.1 coordinate 798, forward strand.
CACTGCCGGCCAACCACCGGCTGGCGGAGTCCCTTGCGGAGCCGCATAGTAGGCAAACACCCAGGTTGGCTTGCCCTTGTAATCGGCACCTTCATAGAAAAACGCGCGCATGCCCTTGGCGGGACGCTGCGTGTCGGGATGAGTCGGTGGCGCCTTTGCCAGTACGGCACCATTCCACGGCATGACCCGGCCTTCCGGTTTGGGCTCCGCCGCCATCGCCGGAACCGCGCATGCCAGCATCAGAATCCCTGCCAAACCGGCACCTCGGCCCATCCATCGCGTTGTGTAGTTTTTCATCTCGGCGTGCTCATACTGGCCAATCCCGGGATTTCTATCGCGAAATGCGCAATTATGCCAATCCCGCCTTGAAATACCCGCCGCGGCGTGCATCCTCCGGTCCGCCCATGGCCGAGCCTGTTTTCCAATCACTTCCCGGATTCCGCGATTTCATTCCCCGTGAATGCGCGGTGCGCAATTACTTGTTCGAGACCTGGCGGCAGGTGGCGCGGCGCTGTGGCTACTCGGAATACGAAACCCCCATCCTCGAAGACACCGGACTCTATCTGAAAAAATCCGGCGGCGAGCTTTCCGCCCAACTCTTCCGCTTCGAGGACCAGGGCGGCCGCGATGTCACCCTGCGCCCGGAAGTCACCGCCTCTCTTGCCCGCATCGTCGCCCAACATCAGCGGGATTTCCCCAAGCCGCTCAAGTGGTTCGAAATCGGCCAATGCTTCCGCTACGAAAAACCCCAGAAAGGCCGCGGCCGCGAGTTCCATCAGTTCAACGTCGATATCCTCGGTGAAGCCGGCCCCGCCGCCGATGCCGAACTCATCGCCCTGGCCATCGAAACCATGCTCGCCTTCGGCTTTGTCGCCGGCGACTTCCTCGTGCGCGTCTCGGATCGCAAGGCGTGGCTGGATTTCGCCGCCCGTCACGGCCTCGCCCCCGAAAGCATTCCGGAGTTTCTCGGCATCATCGACAAACTCGAACGCGAAAACCCCGCCACCCTGACCACCAAACTCGCCGGCTTCGGCCTCAGCCTGGAAGCGGTTTGCGAATTCATCGCCAACCCCGCCAACGCCTCGCCGGCCTATCAGGCAATCCTCGATGACCTGACTGCCCGCGGGTTTGCTGGTTTTGTGTCGCTGGATCTATCAATCGTGCGCGGCCTCGCCTATTACACCGGCGTGGTGTTTGAGGTGTTCGATGCCAAGAAATCGATGCGTGCCGTGGCCGGCGGCGGACGCTACGATACCTTGGTGGCCACCCTGTCCGACGGTGCCACCGATCTGCCCGCCACCGGCTTTGCCATGGGCGACTACGTCATCCGCAACCTCATTGAAGAAACCACCCACGCCGCCATGCAGATGGAAGTCTGGCTCCAGCGCAATGCCGCCGCCTGCGATGTGTTTGTCGTGGTCGCCGACGAATCCCAGCGCCCTGCCGCACTGCGCCTCGTCACCGACCTGCGCCGCGCCGGCATTGCCGCGGATCTGCCACTGACCCCGGCCAAGGTGGCCAAACAATTTCAAAGTGCGGGGCGATCCCGTGCCCGCTTCGCGCTGGTGGTCGGCACGGAATATCCCTTGCTCAAACTCAAGGTGCTGGCCAACCGCAACGAGGAATCCGGCGACGCCGCCACCGCCGTCGCCTGGCTCAGCGAGCGCCTCCTACAACCCGATGGGCCGTTGCTAGCATAAAGACACAAGACAAACAAGGTTATCAGTTATCAGTTATCAGTTATCAGTTATTTGTAATATGCTCAGCACCGTGCCTGCTCTTTCCAATAACTTTTAACTATTAACTGATAACATTCCACCCCTTCCCCAATAACTTCTAACTAATAACCTCTAACTCCCCTCCCCCCCCCATGCGCACCCACCATTGCAGCGAACTCCGCGAATCCGACATCGGTCACTCCGTCACCCTCATCGGCTGGGTCAACTCC
>JBILFE010000055.1:0-10254 GCA_044351705.1 Luteolibacter sp.
CAGCCTGTTCGAGTTCGTCGGTTAGGGTGGCTGGGTCCAGCCCGGCCTGCTGGTCATAGACGAAGTTTTGCAGGTGGTCGGCGTCGCGGCTTTTCTTGGCAAGGCTCAGCAGGATCACCGCCTTGGAAATGAAAATGCGGCCCTTCGGTGTCTTTGCCGGGGTGTTCTGGTTGATCTCGGTGTAGCTGTCGTGCAGCGCCTTGACCTCCTGTGTTAGAATCCCCCAACAATCCTCCGCGCTCACGGTGAGCAGACGGCGCCAGACATACTGTCCGAATCCGCTGGCCCACAGTTCGAGCGCCCAATATCCGGCCAGCTTTGCGTCGCCGCGCCTGACCGCCTTCTGCATCGCGCTGGACACAGCCGGGAAGCTGTATCCGCGAATGGTGTGTAAGTGATAACTCATGACAACCTAACCTAATTCTGATGGCACACAGGATAAAGCAGTATTGAACGCCATTTGATCGGATCGCCACCGAATGTGCGTGGTCAGTGTAGACACTCGCCTCCCCAAAATCGACTTTCGGAATCGTGGGACTTGATTTATCAGTCGGGATGGATTAGGTTGCGACTCAAAGGAAGGACTCCGATGAGAGTGGCTCATTCTGCTGCATTTGTTCGGCTTATACGGCATGCGGAATTGGCGGATTAGTCACTGCCAGCCACTCAAGAAATCCGTTGGTGACAGGAAATGATCAACTACCAGACCTACTGCAAGATTCGCCTCTTCCATCTGGAAGGAGGCCTGAGCATGAATCAAATCGGACGTGAACTTGGCATCGATCCGGAAACGGTGGCCAAATATGCGAAGGAATCCACTTATCCGTGCCGCCGCAAGACCAAGCGAGCCAGCAAACTCGACCCATTTAAACCTGCAATCTTACGTGATTTTGAATTGGCGGGATGCTCTGTATCCACCATCTACAGCCACCTGCGGCCCTTAGGCTATACGGGCGGGTACACCATCATCAAACAATACATTAATCGTTTGAGAGGATTTAGAATACTTAAAGACGACAAGTTGCTGCTGCCTTCCGAATGGATGCTCAGAATTCTTCAGGGAAAGACCAGTGCTCACGCCCTTGCCGCAGACCTTGGGCTTTCAGACCACAAGCAGGTGGAGATTCTCCTTGGAAGCATTCGCAACGGTTCCTTGCGTGTACGCAACCGGGCGCTTGCGATCCTGGCCCACATGAAGAAGATCCCTGCGTGCATAATTACGCGTTTCCTCATGATTGACAAAGGCGTGATCCCCCGGTACCTGCGGGCCTACGAGCTGGAGGGAGGCGAAAGTCTTATAGCAAACCGAAAATCCGGAGAGAAGAAACATGAACAGCAGTGCTACAAAGATGCTGTTTTTACTCTTCTTCATTCGCCTCCTCATGATCACGGGGTCAACCGCACGTCATGGCGCATGGAGGATCTCAAGCGATTGCTCCGAGAACAGGGGATATTGATATGCAAGGAAACCATACGCAAAATAATCAAAGACGCTGGATTTCGCTTTCGCACAGCCAAGAGAGTTCTGACAAGCACAGACCCCGAATACCGGCAGAAACTCGTCGAGGTTACTCGAATCCTATCTGAGCTTTCAGATTTCCAGAAGTTTTTCTCGATCGACGAGTATGGCCCTTTTTCTGTCAAGATTCAGGGAGGGAGAGCGCTGACAGGCCCGGGAGAAGAAAGAATCGTGCCGCAGTGGCAAAAGAGCAAAGGCAGTTTGACGCTGGTCGGCGCATTGGAACTATCCACCAACCAGATCACCCACTTTTACTCTACCAGAAAGAGTACGGCGGAGATGATTCAACTGATGCACCTACTCCTTGTTCAATACAATGATCAATCGCTTCTCTATCTGTCATGGGACGCCGCGTCATGGCATGCATCCAAAGCATTTGTCAATGAAGTTGCGCTTGTTAACGCCGACGAATATAGATCCGTGCATCAGACCCCTGCAATCGCCCTCGTTCCTCTGCCGTCTTGCGCACAGTTTTTGAACGTGATTGAATCTGTCTTCAGTGGAATGGCGAAGGCGATCATTCACAATAGTGATTACGGGTCAGTGGATGACTGCAAAAACGCCATAGGGCTTTACCTAGCGGAACGAAATCAGTTCTTTATTGATAATCCGAAGAGGGCAGGAAACAAGATATGGGGAAAGGAGCGTGTGCCGCCGGTTTTCAACCTCAGCAACAACTGCAAGGACCCTAGCTACTGTCGGTAACCTGCTTCGCAAATGGAGGGAACGCAACGGCTACTGCCAGCTCGATGCCGCCGAGGTTCCGCGTGTCTCGAAACGCAGCCTCCAGAACTGGGGGCAGGAACGGGCCATGCCTCAGGGCTTCGGTCTTCAGGCGATGCTGGAGGTGATCCGGGTGAAGCGCGGAAATGGCTAAGCGACGGTTTTAGGGCAATCCGTGAGACCAAATGGAATTTCGAGCAGGCAGTAATGGTGCCTCTTGGCGCTTGCCAAGCTAGCGTGACTGGGTATTCTCCGCCTCTCGATGAGCCTAGCAATCAAAGACATTTTCCGCGCCAACCGACCCCTGGGGAAGGCAGGTCGGGCGGATAGATACCTGCTGGAAATTGCCCAGGACATGCGGCGGTTGCTGAGCAAAATCCAGCGCGATTTCCACGATCCTTCCGTCGTCTGGCCGGCAGACTTGTTGAGCGAAGTGGCGGTCATTCTGGTGGAATTTGGCGAGGACTTGCATGCGGACGCAGGTCTCTGGAGCAGTCTGGAAAACACCAACCGTGAGTTGTTTGGCACGCCCCTTCCGCTGGCAGCAGACGCCGACTCGGCAGCGCCGCTTACTGGCTTCGACTCGCGCCGCATGCAACATCTGCTGTGGACACTGTGGCAGGTGATGAGCCCCGAGAATTGTCCCATTCCCGGCCACCCCAATCTGCTCTTGCTTGCCGATGCCGCAGGCGCTCTGCTTGAGGAGCGCTTCCACAGGTTGCCGCCGGATTCTGGCGTAAAGACGTTTCTTGCTGGATCCTCTCGCTTCGGCTGGGAGATCAAGCGCAAGCTCGTTTGGCTCGGCACCCATTCCTATTTGTTTCGCCAGAGCTTCGACACCCACGTCGGCAAACAAGAAGAAGGAGCCTCTATCGGGATCATCGACGATTTCATTTGCCAGGAACACACCCCATGGTCGGGCATGGCTGCGATTGACGTTTTGGCTGGCGCATTGCCTGACGTGTCCGAAAAGGACCGAGCCTCATTGCGGTCCTGGGACGAGCGGCACGCCGCATTCTACCGTGTGTTGTCAAGGCAAACTAGCGGCGACAAGATGCACACCCTCGTCGTGCGCAACCTCGTCAACGGAGAGTGCTACACCGTCAGCACTGACATGGCAGGCTGCCCGTTTGAACCGGGTCTGGTGGTGTTTGGTTCGCTAACACCATGGCGCAACGAGTGGTATTGGTCAGGTGAGCAGCGCATTTTCAGAGATCTGCCGGAGGCTGAGGACGCCAAGCTTCGCAAGCGCATGCTGGAAAAGAGCCCCGCCATCGCCTATCGCTATTGTCCTGCCGAAGCCGCCCAAGCGAGGGCGTCGATCCTCCGTCTCCATGCTGAATTCGTGGCGTACTACGACGACGACCTGGCAGTCTTCCCCGACGGTCTGGCGTTAGCGGCGGCCGAACAAAAGCGGCAGGAATCCAGGTGGCAGGCAGCTGATCCGGAGCATGTGCGGCGAATCATGAACGAGCGGGGATTGACACAGCCGCGGCCGCAGATGCAATTCCCACACTCGATGCTCGATCACGACCAGGGCATTGGAATGTTCTTCAATCCAGATGAGGGTCAGGATTTCATGCTCGGCTTCAAGCACGTCATCTCCGGCTTGCGCAAGCAGGGCGATGGCTTGTCAGAGACCGAACGGCTTGTGCTGCGGAACTTCGTCACTAGCCAGAACATTAGCCTGGCATTTGTGCAGCGCTTGATTCGCGAGTATGGCGCGGAATCGCTGCTGGAAACGTTTCACCTGCGGGGCTTGCCGCCGGAGCGGACATTGGCGTTCCTGCTGCGCTGCCACAAAGGGCGCTTTTTCCGCAATCGTTACCCTTTACTCGCGCTCGTATAAGACACCGCAAGGTGTGGCCAGGAAACAATCCAGTTATGTCAGGAAAATTGAAGGATATGGCTCCGAAACACAGCACAAGACCACAATGGTTGAAGAAAGGTGAAAATCCATGGTGCATGTTCTGCGGTGCATGTGCCGGAGAGATTAGTGACGCCGGTGAGAATCCTGGGACCAACCGGGCGACGGCTGTGTATTACTGCACTACCTGCAACTATATGTACTGCTCGATTTGTTCGTACAGGACGGCCTCCTGTGCAGCCGATGAAGCGGTTTGCGTTCGTTGTGACAATATCATGAAGCAAATCATCCGACAGGACTAATCCAGCATGCCCGGAAAAACTATCCAGATCTTCAATGACCGCGCCGACACCATTTTCCCAGCATGACAAATCCGCTGGTGAGAGCCTTGTTTTCCTGCCCCGGATTTGCCGCGTAATCAAACGTAGGAGCACGTGCCGGCCGCACAAGGTATGGCAATATGGCCGAGCGTCTCATGCACCATCCGCGTCTAACATTCACCATTGGTGCGCGGATTGAACAGGGGATCACGTAGGTGCGTCCGCGGGCAGCGTCACCGTCCGTGTCTTGGTGTCATAGCTGTGGGTGTTCTCCCACTGGCCGACTTTCGGCAGGATGGCGAACCATTCGTCCGCCTGCTGCTCGGTGGTCAGCTCCCTGTAATGTTTGAAAATGATCGACGGTGAATTGCCCGCTTCCAGCGCCACCTGATCGGCGCTCTTGATTTTGGCGATCCGGTAGCTGATGAACGAATGCCGCAACACGTTGTGGGGCCAGCCGATTTTCAGGGCACGCGCTAGCGCCGACACCTCCTTGTTGAACTGGCACGAGGCGATCACCCGGCCGGCGCGGGGCAGCGGCGTCAGCCATTGGATCAGGTTGTCGGGGATGGGAATCAGGCGGCGTGAGGCGGTTTTCGCCTGGCCCGCGCGGACTTCGATGTGGCGCCGTTCGAGGTCCACGGCATTCCAGTCGAGCCGGGCCAACTCCGCCATGCGGATGCCGGTAAACCCGCCGATGGCCAGCAGCGGGATGAGATGGGGCGGGGCGGCGTGCAGGATTTTCGTGAATTGCCCGGGCGTGTAGATTTCCACCTCGCCGCTCTGCGCCTTCACCTTCTTGAGTTGCTCCGCCGCTGTGGACCGGCCCTCGGGGAGGTAATTGTGGGTCAGGGCGAAGGAAAACAAGAGCTTCACATAGACCAGCATCGAGTTGCGCGAACTCAGGGAAACGTTCAATTTGATGGCTCCCGAGTTGTCACCATTTTGTCACCACTGCCAATCATGGCACTGGAAATGCTGTCAACTTTCGCCGGTTTCGCATCTGTAACCCATTGGGAATGAATGGGTTGGCAGATGGTACACCCGAAGGGACTCGAACCCCTAACCTTCTGATTCGTAGTGAGTCGTAATTCCTTCATAATAAGCCTGTTACAGCTTTTATTTGCCGTAATTGGCCGCTATTTGCCATCAGTATTATGCACCATTTTGGCCAACTGGAACCGCGGTGGCTAACTGGTTGTCACCACTTGTCACCACCCGTTATGTTAGGCAGTGGTTGACATGGCCAACACCGGCATGGACACGCCAACTGATTCGCCGCTCAACGATCTAACCACCGACCCGTTACTCACCGAAAAAGACGCCTGCACCTACCACTCCGAGTTTCCCAACATGGTGAAGGTTTCCGCGATGGAGAGTTTGGCGGCGGTGCAGGCTGACCATGCACACGCTAGCTGCCAAAGATGAATCTTCCTCAAAACAATGATGCACGGGGGCTTCGGGAAATTCATCCAGATTGCCATTGACGAATTTCGAGTGTTCGTGATAGAAATCGATTTGTTATCAAGCAGTCGCCCTGTGGATCCAACAAAATCTCACCCCCCACGTCGATGTCTCCGCGAATCCTGTGTGTCATCCTCATCAGTCACGGCCTGCTTGCGGCGCAACAGGTGCCCGTGGCTTCATCTCAGGTTCAGCCCGCCGTCGATCCCATCCCATTGCTAGACACCGGGATACCCGGTGGGATCGCCGACGGCACACCAGCGGTGCCCGCACCGTTGCCCGAGCCCCTGCAATTCAGCGTCAAGCGCACTCTCACCAGCCGCAGGCAGGTCACGGAGGCTCCCGAAATCCCCGGTCTGCCACCCGTGAAAGGCACCATCAACGTCACCGTGCAGTTGGTTGAAGATCCCGGACTGCCCGATCCACCCCCGCCATTGATAGCGCAGCCCATGGAAGAACCGGCGGTTGCGGGCAGCTTGCCGGAATTAAGCGAGCCTGGCCCGAACTTCCATCTCATCTTCGTTTCCGCCACCGTGTATAACCATACCCGCACGTATGTCCGCTGCGGGTTTGGCACCGGGGAGGAAATCGCCGGTTGGTCCAACATTGACTTCAATCATTTCTGCGGCGTCGGCACCTATCAGGTGAAAGGATCCGACGGCAAACTCCGCCAATACTCGCTCATGATGGCCATTGGCGATGAATATACGGATGGCACCGGCGATGAATTGACGCCCGTGCCCGCGTTGCCCGCCCTCGCGACCGGCGGTCCGACTTTCGTCATCACGGAGGGTGACACCACCGACAAGGAATCCATGGACATGTTCCAAGGCATGCACGATCTCTACAGGGTGGAAGGCGCGCGCATGGCGGCGGCCTGTCAGGCCAGGGAAATCGCCTACGAGGCACGCAAAGCCTACCTGCTGGCCAACCCGCCGGTGCCCAAGGACGTGACCATTCAATTCTGGAAACGGGTGGCACCCTCACCCGCAGGCATCAACGCACTCACCAAAGGAGCCCAGCCATGAAAAGCCACCCGTTTTATTTAAGTTGCATGCTTGTCGCCGTCACCGGGGCATTGACGCCTGTTTCGTTATCCGAGCAGCAGGTGTCCTTCACGAAGGGTGACTCCGGCACTTGGAATGTCGATTGGATAGGAGCGATCAAGCGGGTCTATTTCGTCCAGTGGAGCATCGACTTGCTCGAATGGAACTACCTGCCGGTGATTGAAGCCGGCGAGGACATCAGCAGTTTCGGATTCTTGTCATCAACCGACAAGGGATTTCTACGGCTGCATTACATCGATTTTGAAAATGATGATGACGCTGGATATACGGACCCGGAGGGCTCGGACTACGACGGTGACGGCATGAGCAACCTGTTCGAGGTGACGAATGGGTACAACCCGTTTGTCTATGATGCACTTGCCGACCCGGACGAGGACGGACTTAACAACGTGAACGAACAAACGGCGGGCACCGACCCGAAATCCAAGGACAACCCGGCGGTCAAGTTGTCGGTGGTGGTGACAGGGGACTGACAACGACTTTTCAACATCATGAAACGACTTCTGACCCTGATGTGCCTCGGGCTTGCCTGTGGGAGTGTGGTGGCCCAAAGCCTCTCGGACGTGCTGTGTTCCATTCAGGAGCGCAAGGCGGCCGTCCAGCAAAGCCGGCAGGTGGCCGCTTATTTCCCAAGTTTGTCCGGTTCATCCGTTTCGATTCCCGACCAGGAACTGATCGTATGGACTGGCCTCACCACAACGGAGAACACACCAATTGATTTCCCGACGGAGCAGGATCTAACCACGAAGGGAATTGAGGACCGGGTGGCGCTCCTCAACCAGGCGATTGTCGAATTCCGCAATCTCAGCTTGTGGTATATGAACCTGCGTCCCGAGGATCTTGACAACGGGGAGAAGATCGGAGCCCTCCGGCCCTACCTGCGGGAGGATTTTCCCGAACTCGGGCGGGCCGACGCAACCAACTATCACGCGCTGCTTGCGCAATTGGCCAAGGACACGCTGCGTTTGCGGGTGCTTCCGTGGCCGTTTGCAGGCAAGCAACAAACCCTCCGCTGCAACCTCAGCAAGTGGGAAGAGGTGGACGAGGAAGGCGACATTGTCCTGGAGTATGGCGAAGATGTGACTCCCTTCACAGGATGGGAGCCATCAGGCTTGGGGGCCGGCTCACCTTGGGCCGCCTATTCAGACTTATGGAAAGTCGCGATGAATAATTTTTACGACGACGAGGCTGCCGGTTGGTTTGCGAGTTTGCATGAAGAGGTCACCGCCTACGCCAGCTACCATAAGGAGTTCATCGAGGACTACGAAAACGGGGACTATTACCTCAGGTCTCTGAGCGCACAAAAGACAACAGCCTATTTTTCCGATGCGGCGCTTTTCGCCAAGGTTCCCGCCAGGACCGGCGACCAAATCGACGGGAAAGTGGCACTGCTGGCTAGAAACGCCTGGAGTCCGGCAGCAGGGGATGTCACCGCACCGGTGTCGTGGGGCTCCGGTGATGTTGGTTATGAGGTAGTGGCGTATGCCGTGAATGCAAGCTCCCCGTCTGGCATCGGTGTGACAGGAGGTACACAGATCACGGTGGATCTCTCGTGGTTTGATGTCCCCCCCCCGGTGCCTGAGGATGAAGTGAGAATTGGACTGCCTTCGGGTTTTGCGGACTTCAAATCCCGGTTGCAAGGAGGAAGCTACGACGACTGGCAAATGAGCTGGGAATTGCCCATGCACATGGACTGGGGCAGCAAGGTCCGGGTTCTTGACCGCGAGCTTTTCGCGCTCTGCGTTCCCGCCTTTGCAAAGGGCCTCAACGTGGATACCAAAGCGGAGCAACTGGTGGCGAGCCAAAGTTTTTTCAGGCCCCCCACCGGGGATGCGGCCCCGGTCCTCCATCCTGTGCCTGGCTTGTTAGTCGGCGTGCCTCTGGGTGTCGGCTTGGAAGGTGATGCCCTTGGTTGGATCGGTATTTCCCCCGGTGATCGCAATTTTCACACGCGCACTCCCGATGGTTTCAACACCTCCGGCATCATCTACCCAGCTTTCTGCCTGTCAGGCCCCCAGCGGCTCATCCGTTTCGATTACGCGTCGAATCTGCGGTTCTGCGGCCCGGCTCAGGATTTCCATGTGGTCTATAACACCTCCAGAGGTGCGGCGAGGGGCGCGTCATTGCCCGCCAAGCGCCCGACGTATGCGGAGACCACAAGCAGTGATTGGGGGTGGGAGCGATTCTTCCAGGCGTGGGATCTTCCACGGCTGCGCCAAGTCGTTTCGCGGGATCTGATTGTGGATGTCTCCACCGAGGGACCCTATCAGAACACCGTCAAGATCTACCGTCGTCCGCAATCGGCGGGGGCCGTGAACCGGACGCCCGGCCACTTGGAAATACCCGCTGTTGAAGATCTCATCCGCACCCTGGTGTTTTCAAATCCCGATGCCGGCAACGCAGACTATCCGGACGCTGGCGAAAGGATCCACATTACGGATGGCTCGTTGACCCACAAAATCTGGCAGGGAACCGGGGGCTCATTCGGAATATCTAACACACTTAACTTCAAGACGCTGGCCGGAGAGACCGAGCACTTCTCCAAAACCATCCAGTTTCTCTATACGCCAAGCGTAAGAACAAAGATCACGACTGCCATTGACAGCACGACCGTTTCGGTGGACGAAATCCCGCAAATACTCTGGCAGTGGTGGGATTATCAGTCACCGCCTTCGATTGTGCACACGGCGGCGGGACTGACAACGACCCTGACAAACACCTTTGACGCATCGAGTTTGGGCTCGCAGGAAGGGCGATACCCGGCCACAACCAACATCGACTATGCAGACCAGCCTGACGTTTTCATAGGATGGAAGGACAGCGGAGTTGTCGATGGCGTAACCCAGGGCCTTTGGTCCACGAGCTATGTGGGCGATGGTTCTGAACTCAAAGGGGAGAGCCAGTACAACGGTTCCACCGTGGGCACGACTTGGACGGTGTGGAGCGAGGGCGAGCGAGTAGTCACAACCTACTCGGCACCTGACGGCTCAGTGACAAGCAAGGACGCTGATGCAACCAACTGGAGTGAACTCGAATATGGTGATTACACCGGCACCGGCACAGGACGTCCCGGCATGCCCCAATGCATGACGCGCAAGGACGACAGCGGCATGACATGGGATTGGACGGCCAATGTGGATGGATCAACGGTGGTGGAGGTTCGCGAAGGATTGCTGGACAACGGGGCCGTGACGCAGGGAACCATGTCGGTTTCGACCGCCAACGGGCGAGGCTATGTGACTGATGTGGAAGGCATCCTCGTCCAGGGTGAGGAAGAACTCAAGGTCAGCGGAA
>JBILFE010000056.1:0-10246 GCA_044351705.1 Luteolibacter sp.
AGTTTGGGCAGGGCCTTGCGCAGGGCATCTCCGGCCGCCGGATCCTTGATCGCTTCCAAGCCGCTGCGGGCGTAATCGGCGAGATGCTCCTGATCTAACAACGCAGCGAGAGCCGGCACCGCCGCAGATCCCCCCACCACGGCGAGTTGCTGGCAGGCGCGGGCTTTTTCATGGACGTCTGCCTGGGAGGTGAGCACGGCCAGCAACGACGCCTCAGGGGGCTCGGCCGCCAGGCCGGAGCCGGCCAAGGCTAGAACTAACAAAGAAGGAGCAAGCAAAGGAATGGTAGTCATGATAGCGAACAAGATTGGGATTCAAACGTGCCAGGGTGAGCGGCGGGCGCGGCTGCACATGCGGTTGGCCTCGGCGTCGTTGACAAACATCTCGGTGGCTGGGTCGAAGTTCACCTTGCGACCGAGTCTCCAACTGATGGAAGCGGCATGCGAGACGATGTGGCCGCAGCGTGTCACGTCGGCATTAGCCGCGGGCTTGGCGCGCGACTTCACGCAGTCGAGGAAATTGCGCACATGTTTGGTGGGATCAGTACCGGCCATTTCCTTGGGCGCGCCTCCCTCCAGCAGTGTGGGTGACGAGACGGCGAGTTTGCCGGAATCGGCCGCTTCGACCCAGCCTTGGTCGCCTTCGAAGCGCACCGGGCAGGTTCCCGGCACGACCCAATTGCCTTCGCCCCTGAAGCCGGCCAGGCGCATCACCAACTTCACGCCGTTGGCGTAGCGGGCATGGATGGTTTCACCCGTGGCTTCAAACTCGACGGGCGTGGTATCGTCGGCAGTGGCCGCCCACTGACAGATATCGACGGTATGCGCGCCCCACTCGGGCAAGGCCGCGCCGCCATGAAAATCGTAGTAGCCGCGCCAGCGGCCCTGCACGTAATTTTTGTTATACGGACGCCACGGTGCCGGCCCTAACCAGCGGTCCCAATCGACCACTTCGATAGCCGGTTCGGGCTCGGCAGGCAGCCACTTGTGGCTCTCTTCGAGACGGAGGATGGAGGCATGGACGGTGTGGATTTTGCCGAGTTTGCCACTGCGCGCCAGTTCGGCGGCGAAGCGGAAGTTGTCGACATTGCGGCGCTGGGTGCCGGCCTGGAAAACCCGCTCGTAGCGATTGACGGCATTGGCCAGTTCCTGGCTTTCGCGGATGGTCATGCTACAAGGTTTCTCGCAGTAAATATCCTTGCCCGCCTTGGCGGCCAGAATGCTCGCCAGCGCGTGCCAATGGTCACCGGTGGCAATGAGCACCGCGTCGATGTCGCTGCGGCCGAGGACTTCGAACATGTCGCGGCATTTATAACAATCTTCGTTGCCGTACTGCTTGTTGGCCATCCGGCGGACAATCTCACGGCGCGCTTCCTGTACGTCGGCAATCGCCACAAACTGGACGTCGGGCTGCTTGAGAAAGGCTCCCAGATCCTCGCGACCGCGCGGGCCGATGCCAATGCCGCCCATGACGATCCGATTGCTAGGGGCGACCGTCCCGTCCTTGCCCAAGGCGGAGGCGGGAATGATCGTCGGCATGCCCAAGGCCAGTGCCGTGGTTTTCAAAAAGTCGCGTCGCGTGGCATTCATGGTTAGATGGATCAGTATATCCCCCGTCAACGGGGGAAGATCAGGCGGTTACGGATCCTGCCGAGCGAATATTTCAGACCTTACTAAACGATCTCGTTCTTGACTAAGTAGTGAGCAAGTTCAAGCCCCTTGAAGGCACGGCAAATTGTAGCCACAAAACCACTGTGACACGAAGTTGCACCGCAGTGAAAGCAGGCGCGACCGTGTCTTATGTCACCGTCCTGACCGTCAACTGGCGGGCGCTGAACAGGCCGCCTTGGGCGTCTTCGCGCAGCGCCCGCGCGCCGCTGGTTCGCTTCGGCCCGAAATGCCCGCGATAGGCCTCAAACACCCCGTCCACATAGGATTTCGTACCCAGCACCAAGCCGTCGGAGAAGTATCGCACCCGGCATCGCAGCAAGGCGGCGCGACCCAATTTCCCCTGCCGTTGTTTCTCTGCGGCGGCCTCTTCGCTGCCAATCCCCGCCCGCTTCTTGGCTCCGCCGCTACTGCCACCCGACCGCTCACGACCGTCCTCAAACAACCAGCACCGGTATATTTCCGCAGCGCTCATCCCTTTGGCCGTGACCGGGCTGTCCCAGGCTTTTGCGCCGCGATCCGCATGCCCGACCACCCCGCATAAGCCGCTGCGTGCCGCCGTGCCGCCGCCCATCGCTTCCCCGTAGCCGCTCCACCGGTAATCCTTCGGGTCTTTCACCATGCCTGCGCGCAGCGGATTGAGGTCGATGTAGGCCGCCATCGTCCGCAGCGCCTCGCCGTCCTCCACCAGCACGCTTTTGAAGCGTTCCATCCACAGCGTCCCGCGCCGGCTCCGGTGCTTGTTGTACCACCGTGAGAACCGCTCTTTCAGCTCCTTCACAAACACCGGCAGATTGCACATCCGCCGCAGATAACCGGCGATGAGCGCCTCCGCCTCCTCCGGCATTCCGTGCTGCCGCAAGTCCGCCAACTCCGCCCGCAGCGCCGCGATGTACGCCCGCGAATACAGCAGGCGCAGGTGCTCCAGCAAGCGCGCCTCGCCGCCGGGGCCGACGAATTGCGCCACGAACGGGTCGTGGGCCGGCACCCGGGCGAGGATATGGAAATGGTTGTCCATCACCGCATAGGTGTGGATTTCCACCCCGGCGAAGCGGGCCATGCGCCACATCAGGCGGCGCAGCGCTTCTTTTTCCGTGTCTCCTAGCAAGCGTTCGCCGCCCGCGGTGCGGCTCATGATGTGATAGCTAGCCCCCTCCGCCGGGCCCACTACAATTCGTTGGCGCGTCCCTTTCCAGCCCCGTGCAAACACCCGGCCGAGGCAGGCACCCGTCAGCAATTCAATCCGGTCCAGAGGCGAGAGCACTCGTGGCTTGGCTTCCATCGTCGCATCCATCCTCTCCACTGCTGTTTTTTTCATGCAGCAAGGGAACCGCATATAACTGCCTCTGTCAACCATATAATGTAAGGCATTATATTTGAGCCAGATCCCGCTCGTTCTTCGCGCGCGCGTTGGTGCCCGCAAGTCACTGGTCACTGGTCACTGGTCACTGGTCACTGGTCACTGGTCACTGGTCACTGGTCACTGGTCACTGGTCACTGGTCATTAGTAAACATGTTCTTGGCGCGCGCTTGGAGCCCGAAGTCGGTGGCTCGTCCCGTTCTAACCCGTGCGCCCACGAGGATGCCCACAGGCCGGGGCTTGACTTTGGGCGCGTCTCTGTCATGTTGCGCACCTTATGAAATCCAAGCCACTCCTCGCTGTGGCCGCGCTGGCGGTCGTTGTTAGTTCAGCCCTGCCCACGCAGGCGGAAACCAAGGCCGAGAATGATGCCCGCATGGGATGGTTCCGCGAGGCACGCTTCGGCATGTTCATTCACTGGGGGCTCTACGCCGTGCCGGCTGGCGAGTGGAACGGAAAAAAATTCGGCGGGGGCGTCGAGTGGTTGCAAAGTCTGGCCCAAATCCCGGTGGCGGATTACACGCCGCTGCTGGAAAAGTTCAACCCCGTCAAATACGACGCGGAGGCCTGGGTCCAGCTCGCCAAGGACGCAGGGATGAAATACATCGTTATCACCACCAAGCACCACGACGGGTTTTGCCTGTGGAATTCGGCACAGACTGATTGGGACATCGGCTCCACTCCATACAAGAAGGATTTGCTCAAGCCGCTGGCCGACGCCTGTGCCAAACACGGCATCAGGCTCTGCTTCTATCACTCGATCATGGATTGGCACCACCCGGAATGGGGTGACAAGGCGCCATGGCGCGGCAATGCCGCCACCGCCAAGCCGGACATGGACAAATTCACCGCCTATCTGAAAGCCCAGTTGGATGAATTGCTCGCCTACAAGCCGGGCATCCTGTGGTTCGATGGCGAATGGGAAAAGGCGTGGACCCACCAGCGCGGCGTCGATCTCTACAACTATCTGCTGGAAAAATCCCCCTCTCTCATCGTCAACAACCGTGTCGACAAAGGCCGCAAGGGCATGTCCGGCTTCAATTCCGGCAGCCAGTTCAAGGGCGACTATTGCACGCCCGAGCAGGAAATCCCCGGCTCCGGCCTGCCCGGCGTCGATTGGGAATCGTGCATGACCATGAACAACACCTGGGGCTACTCGGCCCATGACAACAAATGGAAATCCACCGAAATGTTGGTCCGCAACCTCATCGACATCGCGTCCAAGGGCGGCAACTACCTGCTCAACGTCGGCCCCACCAGCGAGGGGCTCATCCCCGGTGCCAGCGTCGAGCGGCTGCAAGGCATCGCCGCCTGGATGAAGGTCAATGGCGTGGCGATCCACGGCACCAGCGCCAGCCCGTTCCCCAAAACCCCCGACTGGGGCCGCTGCACCACCCGCAGCCTGCCTGATGGCAACACCCGCCTCTATCTGCATGTCTTCAACTGGCCTGCCGATGGCCGCCTGGTCGTCACCGGTCTAACCAACGAACCGCTCACCGCAAAGGCCCGCATGCTGGCCAACGACGCATCCCTTCAAGTCGCCAAGGACGGCGGCCAACTCAGCATCAGCCTCCTCGCGCAGGCCGCCGATCCGATTGCCACGGTCATCGTGCTGGACGTGAAAGGCGCGGCCAAGGTGCAGTGAGCCCTTCTTGATAGGAGGACGGGCGTCCCGCCTGTTAGGGAAGACAGGCCTCCCGCCTGTCAGGGAAGACGGCGTCCCGCCTGTCAGAGATCAAACGACAGGCTGGAAGCCCGTCGGCCCTGACAGGCGAGACGCCTGTCCTCCTCGGGCGGCGAAGAACGCCCGCATGGGACAATGTGTCCCACCGATAGCCGCGACATCTTGTCCAAAAACCCACCCAGCGGCCTCCGATACCCTCCTCAAAACTTTTTAATCGTCATATTTCAAATGAGTTATGTGACTGAGGAGGATTCTGGCATGCGTCCTGCGATTGGCATCGGGAAAATCGATCTTTCCAACCGGCAACCAAAAGGAATCAAAACTATGTCTAAAATTCTCGGAATCGACCTCGGCACCACCAATTCGTGCATGGCCGTCATGGAGGGTGGTGAGTCCACAGTGCTTGAAAACTCGGAAGGCGCCCGCACCACTCCTTCCATCGTCGCCTTTGCCAAAAACGGCGAACGCCTCGTCGGACAGGCCGCCAAACGCCAAGCCGTCACCAACCCGAAAAACACGATTTTTTCGGCCAAACGCTTGATAGGGCGCAAGTTCTCGGAACTCACCGCCGCCGACAAACGCATGCCCTACACCATCGTCGCCGCGCCCAATGGCGACGCCCACATTCAAGTGACCGTCGCCGGGGAAACCAAGACCTACTCGCCGCAGGAGATTTCGGCCATGGTGCTTGGCAAACTCAAGGCCGATGCTGAAGCCAAACTCGGCGAAAAAATCACCCAGGCGGTCATCACCGTGCCAGCCTATTTCAATGACTCCCAGCGCAATGCGACCAAGGCTGCGGGCGAAATCGCCGGCCTGGACGTGCTCCGCATCATCAACGAGCCCACCGCCGCCGCCCTCGCCTATGGCCTTGACAAGAAAGCCGATGAAAAAATCGCGGTGTACGACCTTGGCGGCGGCACCTTTGATATCTCGGTGCTGGAAATCGGTGACGGCGTATTTGAAGTGCTCGCCACTGATGGCGACACCCAACTCGGCGGCGACGACTGGGACAACAGCCTGATCCAATGGGTGGTGGCCGAATTCAAAAAAGACCAAGGCATCGACCTGTCCAGCCAACCCGACGCCCTCCAGCGCATCAAGGAAGAAGCGGAAAAGGCCAAGATTGCCCTTTCCTCCACCCAGTCCTACGACATCAGCCTGCCCTTCATCACCGCCGACGCCACCGGCCCGAAACACATTCAAATCACACTCAGCCGCTCGAAATTGGAGCAACTCACCGACTCCCTCTTCGAGCGCACCAAGCTACCCGTCCGCAACTGCCTGGCCGCCTCCGGCCTCAAGCCGTCGGAGATCGATGAACTGGTGCTCGTCGGCGGCATGACCCGCATGCCCAAAGTCGTTGACGTGGCCCGCGAGCTCGCCGGCCAAACGCCCCACCAAGGGGTCAACCCCGACGAGGTCGTGGCCATTGGCGCGGCCATTCAAGGCGGCGTGCTGCGCGGCGACGTCAAGGACGTCCTCCTGTTGGATGTCACCCCGCTCACCCTTTCCATCGAGACGCTGGGCGGCATCGCCACCGCCATGATTGAGCGCAACACCACCATCCCCGCAAAAAAATCCCAAATCTTCTCCACCGCTGCGGACAACCAACCCGGCGTGGACATTCAGGTTTGCCAAGGCGAGCGCAAGATGTTTACCGACAACAAACGCCTCGGTAACTTCAAACTCGACGGCATCTCCCCCGCCCGCCGCGGCGAACCGCAAATTGAAGTCACCTTCGATATCGACGCCAACGGCATCCTCCATGTTTCCGCCAAGGACAAACAATCCGGCAAAGAACAGAAAATCTCCATCCAAGGATCCTCCGGCCTGTCCAAAGACGAAATCGAACAAGCCAAACGCGACGCCGAATCCCACGCCGACGAAGACAAGAAACGCGTCGAAAAAGTCGATGCCAAAAACAAGGCCGACAACCTCGTCTTCAGCGTCGAAAAACAACTCGCCGAACTTGGCGAGCAAGCCCCGGCCGAGCTCAAGTCCATGCTCGAAGGCAAGATCAAAGCCGTCAAGGATGCGCTCAGCAGCGACGACGTCAGCCAAATCAACAGCGCCGTTACCGACCTCGAAAACTCGCTGCAAGCGCTCGCTGCCGCCGCCCAACAAGCGCAGGCCGCCGCCGGTGCCCAGGCCCAACCCGACGTCGAGCCCGGCCCGGAATCCCACGAACCCAAACAAGCCAAGGGCAAGGTCGTCGACGCCGAAGTGGTCGACTAGGCCAATGACACAAGACACAAGACACAAGACACAAGACACAAGACAAGAAGTCACCATGCCAAACTCTTCAGCCCCGACGGGGCGTCTCATACCAGCCCAGGGCAACGCCCTGGGTTAGGCCAGAAAAAGAAATTCTAGCCCTGAAGGGGCGACCCGATCCCGATGACCACCCTCGCCACCAAACACGCCCGCCTAGCCGCGCTGCGCCCGCTCTCCCCGGAGTCGGTCGCCAGCCTTGCGGCGGCGTGGGATGTGCGGATGGTGTATGAATCTAACAACATTGAAGGCAACAGCCTGACCTTGCGCGAAACCGAGTTGGTGTTGTCCAAAGGCGTCACGGTTTCCGGCAAGCCGCTCAAGGATCACCTCGAGGCCGTCAACCTGCTCAAAGCGTGGGAGCACATCAATGCCCTGGCCGCCAAGGGAACGAACTTCACCGAGCACGATCTGCTCGACACCCATCGCATCATCCTCACCCGCGTGGAAGACAACTTCGCCGGGAGCTACCGCACGGGTGCCGTGCGCATCGCGGGTGCCAACCACATCCCGCCCAATCCCATCAAGGTGCCCGACCTGATGGCCGAACTCTTCAGCAATCTAGCCAGCCTGCCCGACCCCGTGGTGCGTGCCGCCGCCCTGCACTACGGCATCGCCCGCATTCATCCGTTTGCCGACGGCAATGGCCGTGCCGCCCGCCTGGCAATGAACTTCATCCTCATCGCCGCCGGCTATCCGCCCGTGTCCATTGCCCCGGACCTCCGCGCCGATTACTACGCCGCCCTCGAAGCCGCCGACGCCGGCGATCCAACCGCTTTCCTCACCTTCATCAGCGCCCGCCTCAACCAAGAACTCGACACCTGGCTCGAAGCTCTGGAAGAGACACAAGACACAAGACTTCAAGACCCAAGATAAGAACTCTCTAACCATGATCATTTCCCACCTATTCACCTTCTCTTTTCTTCTCTTGCGTCTTGCATCTTGAAGTCTTGCGTCTTCTCATCTCACCCCAACCAAACAACAAACAAACAACAACACATATGGCTAACATCAAACCACTCGGACAACGCGTCCTAGTCAAGCGTCTCGAACCTGAAGCAATCAGCGCCGGCGGCATCGTCCTTCCGGACACCGCCAAGGAAAAACCCCAGGAAGCTGAAGTCCTCAGCCTCGGCACCGGCGGCAAGGACGACAATGGCAATGCCATTGAGTTCACCGTCAAGGTCGGCGACAAGGTCCTCATCTCCAAATACGGCGGCACCGAAGTCAAAATCGACGGCCAGGAAGTCCTCATCATCAACGAAAGCGACATCCTCGGCATCGTCGGCTGAGGCCGGTTGGTCAATAGTCAATAGTCAATAGTCACTGGTAAAGAATAGGCGTAGCCAAATCTTCCCCAATGACCAATGACCAGTGACCAATGACCAGTGACCCATGACCTCTCCGAATCCACCAACCAACACCTGATTAATTCTAACTTCTAACTAACAATACACAATGGCCAAACAACTCCAATTCGACGAATCCGCCCGCCAGGCCCTCCTGCGCGGAGTGGAAAAACTCGCCCGTGCCGTCAAAGCGACGCTTGGGCCTGCCGGGCGCAATGTCATTATTGACAAGAAATACGGTTCACCGACCATCACCAAGGACGGGGTGACGGTAGCCAAGGAAATCGAGCTTGAGTGCCCGTACGAAAACATGGGCGCTCAACTCATCCGCGAAGTCTCCAGCAAGACCTCGGACATCGCCGGCGACGGCACCACCACCGCCACCGTGCTGGCTGAAGCGATCTACAAGGAAGGCCTGCGCAACGTCACCGCTGGCGCCAACCCGATCTCGTTGCAACGCGGCATCATGAAAGCCACTGAGGCGATCGTCGCCGAGCTCAAGAAGATCTCCAAGCCGGTGTCGGATGCTAAGGAAATCGCCCAAGTCGCCTCGATCTCGGCCAACTCGGACGAAACCATCGGCAGCATCATCGCCGAGGCCATGGACAAGGTCGGCAAGGACGGCACCATCACCGTGGAAGAAGCCAAGGGCATCGAAACCACCCTCGAAGTGGTCGAAGGCATGCAGTTCGACAAGGGCTACCTGTCGCCGTACTTCGTGACCAATCCCGAGAGCATGGAAGTGTATCTTGAGAACGCCTACATCCTCATCAACGAGAAGAAAATCTCCTCGCTCAAGGATATGTTGCCGTTGCTGGAAAAGGTGGCCAAGACCGGCCGGCCGATGCTCATCATCGCCGAAGACGTCGAAGGCGAAGCGCTGGCCACCCTGGTGGTCAACAAGCTGCGTGGCATCCTCAACATCGCCGCGGTGAAAGCCCCGGGCTTTGGCGACCGCCGCAAGGCCATGCTCGAAGACCTCGCCATCCTCACCGGTGGCCGCGTCATCACCGAAGACCTTGGCATCAAGCTCGAAGGCGTTGAGCTCAGCGACCTCGGCCAAGCCAAACGCATCACCATCACCAAGGAAAACACCACCATCGTTGAAGGCGGTGGCACCTCCGAAGCCATCACCGGCCGCGTCAACCAAATCCGCCGCCAAATCGAAGACACCACCAGCGATTACGACCGCGAGAAGCTCCAAGAGCGCCTTGCCAAGCTCGCCGGCGGCGTGGCCGTCATCAACGTCGGTGCCGCCACCGAAACCGAGATGAAGGAAAAGAAAGCCCGCGTCGAAGACGCCCTCCACGCGACCCGTGCGGCCGTCGAAGAAGGCATCGTCGCCGGCGGTGGCACCGCCCTCATCCGCGCCCTCAAGGCCGCATGCGACGCCAAGTGCTGCGACGCCGCGACCAACGAGGATGAAAGGACCGGCATGGGCATCGTCGCCCGCGCCGTGGAATCCCCGTTGCGCCAGTTGGTTGCCAACGCCGGCCGCGAGGCCGCCCTCATCGTTGAGCGCGTCAAGACCGACAAGGATGGCTTCGGCTACAATGTCGCGACCGACAAGTTCGAAGACCTCATCGCCTCCGGCGTGGTCGATCCCACCAAGGTGACCCGCACCGCGTTGCAAAACGCCGCGTCCATCTCGGGCTTGCTGCTGACCACCGAGTGCCTCATCACCGAGCTTCCCTCCAAGGAAGCCACGCCTGCCGGCGGCGGTGGTCACGACCACGGCGGCATGGGCGGCATGATGTAAAGTGAAGGTGGCGGCGGTTTCCAACCGCCTTGCCTGACAACAACATCCGTTGACCTAACAATCCAAAGCCGGACGGGCAACCGTCCGGCTTTTTCTTTTAGGCGCATTCGTGCCTGAAGGTGCAGTCAAGCTAGGGTCAGACCTCACTAAACG
>JBILFE010000660.1:0-2737 GCA_044351705.1 Luteolibacter sp.
CCGGGCATCCGCCACCGGCGCTCGCAGAGCGCCGCTACAACGCCGGGCATCCGCCACCGGCGCTCGCAGAGCGCCGCTACAACGCCGGGCATCCGCCACCGGCGCTCGCAGAGCGCCGCTACAACGCGGGACATGCCAGTCATAAAGCGTTAAAATCATGCTATTGAACTAATAACTAATAACTAATAACTGATAACTGATAACCTATAACTGCCCCCCTACAACTTATCCACCACCTCTAACATTTCCATCACGCGGCGGCTGTTGGAGTAGTATTGCTTGACGGTGGCCCGCGGGGCGGCCAGCCGCTTGAAGTCGATTGCTTCCGCGAGCGGGCCGCCGCGGAGTTTTTCTGCCGCCAGCATGGCGAGCCCGGCGAGTTGCAGCGATGGCGCGGCCTGGTCAAACGCGGGGGCGCTGGCTTCATAGGGGATGGTCCAACTCCGCTCGACCATCTGGCCGCTGGCGGCATCACGGAAGCGCACGCTGACCTCGCCGATTTCGCCGCTGCCATCGGCGAGCGGCTCGACCTGATAGAGAGCGACCCCGGCCTCCTCGGCGGCGAGTTCCGCGGCATCCACGGCGTCATTACGGAAGTCCTCGGTCTTGAGTCGGTGTTCCTCGAAGCCGAGCAACTTGTATTTGCCGACCCGCTGCGGGTTGAAGCGCACCTGCACCTTGACGTTCTCCGCCGCCGGCCGGAACGCCCCGGCCAACTGCCGCGCGAAGCTGCCATCCGCATCCGCCTCGGCACCCGCCACCGAATAGCGGCCGTTGCCATGGCGCGCCAATTCACCTAACAACCTATCATTCAGCTCACTGGTGCCGATGCCGGCGATATCGAAGGCGAGGCCTTTCTGGCGCAGCGCCTTGATTTTTTCCGCCAGACGCGCCGGGTTGGCATCGCCGAGATTAGCCGCTCCATCAGTGAACAACACGATCCGGTTTTGCGCGCCCGGAGTCAGGCGCTGCATGGCCATTTGTTCGCCCAGCTTGAGAGCTTCCTCCAAGTTGGTGCCGCCCTCGCTGGCGGCCTGATTCACCACTTCACTGAGCAGGTTCGCCTGATCGCCGGTGAGAGCGTCGGCCAGCAAGCGCGGGCTGCGGGAAAACCCGATGACGGTGACCAGGTCGTTTTTGGTTAGAAGGCCTCCGAGTTGGGTCAGCGCGTTGTCCATCGCCAGGCGGCGGTCTTCCCGCGTCATCGACCCGGATTGATCAACTAACAATGTCAGCCGCAGCGGTTGGGCCGCGGCGCGGCCGGCGGCCGCCGTGCGCAGCGCCACTCTAACCAAATTGCGGCCGGGGATCACGGGATGCGCGGCCTGCTCGACGCGTGCCGCGACCGGTTCGCTGCGGCTGGGGGCCGGATCGCCGTAATCCACCGCATTGTAAAATTGTTCCACCTTGATGCTGGCTGGGTCCGGGCGTTGGCCGAACGCCAGGGCGGCCTGCGCCATCTTGAACGAGGCATCGCTGATGCTCAGGGAAAAGGTCGAATACGGCACTGCGGCGGCCGTGCCTTCGGCGCTTAGATCCAGCGCCGGCGGTTCCGCGGGTTTTGCCTCCTGAACCTCTGGCTCGGCCCTGTCCAGTTGCTCCATCACTTTTGAAGCTTCCGCATTGGCGGCGGCTTCCGGTTGGGTGGCGGCAGGCCCCGCCGCCCCCGCCATGTTGGGTTTCTTGCTGAATTCCCGAATGACTTCGGAGGTGGACTTTTCTGCTGCCAGCGCCCGGGAATCCGTCTCGGTGGATTCCCCACCGCGCTGGATAGGTGAGCCGTAATTGACAAAGCCACCGAAGTCTTTGGCTTCGCCCGCACGATTTTTATCCCTATAATCCACATCCAGCCCGGGTGTCTTGTAATCGGCTCCGGCTCCAACGTTCCCAAAAGCGGGGGCAGGGATGGCCCCAAAATCCGCAAGTGCAACCGAGCCGGCCCTGTTGTTTTCATCCGCTTCAATTTCAGCAGGCGCGAGTTGCTTGTCCCAGTCGCGAGTGAGACCTCCTCTTAAAGTAGGCAGGACTTCAGTCCGCCGCGTGAGTTCCGATGCGGCCGGATCAGCTTTGTCCGGTTTGCCACCCGCTACGGTTGCGTTTCTTTCCGAGCTGTCAGCCCCAGCTTCAAGCTTCGAACCGCGCTTTGCCAGACTGTGGGCGGCACCCTCTTCAGGAGCAGGGCCTGCAATCCGCGCGCGGACTTCTCGCGCGGGTGGTGACGTAGCCGCCGGCTTGGCCGCGGCGGGCGGTGCGGGTTGCGCGGAGGGAGGACAGGCGGGACGCCTGTCAGGGCTGACGGGCGTCCCGCCTGTCGATTCATCGGCTGACAGGCGGGACGCGCTGTCTTCCATAACAGGCGGGACGCCTGTTTTCCTATCAAGCTGCGCCAAACTGCCAGTATTGGGTGGTGCGGCGTATAGCTGGTCCACCGCACCCGATGCGCTGGCCGCGCCGTTGCCGGTGCCAATGCCGCCTCCAAAGCTGCGGCCCGCGCCCGCACCGCCATCACCGAGCCGATCCCCATCGTCATCCGGCATTACCAATTTTGCACGGGTTGCAGCCCGTTCTTTGGAATTGGTCGCAAGCGCCGACTCTGGCCGGCTTGCTGCGGGTGCCTTGGCCGGTTGATCTGCCTTCAGTGAATTTTTTCCGCCCGCCACGGGGGCTTCATAGGGAATGGCCTTGAGCTCAGGTAAAATCGCCTTGGGCGTGCCCTCGATGAGTTCCGGCGGGTAAT
>JBILFE010000661.1:0-2732 GCA_044351705.1 Luteolibacter sp.
GCGGCTCCACTCTCAAAGCCATCGATGCCATTGAGCGCGAAGGCGGAAAAGTCGCCTTCGCCTTGGTTCTGGTGGATCGCGAGGAAGGTGGCCGCCAGGCGATTGAGGAGCGGGGAGTCCACGTCATCTCGCTGTTCACCCGCAGCACCCTCCTTGGAAACTAAATCCTTGCCGCGGCCAGCTTTCGGCTCAATTGTAGGCCCATGAAACTGCGGTCTGCCCATGGCCATTCACTCACTCACGGACATTGCCTGATTCATTCGCTCTAATATTATGCACCGCTCGAAATTACCCTATTATTTCCTGGCCCTGGCCGCCGTGCTGGCTCTATCGGCATTGGCCTTGCTGATCTTTCAGCCCGGATTTCTGCCGCATCCGATCCGCCCCACGCCTCCCCGGCCGGCAGTCAGTCCCACGCCGCCCGCCGTTACCCCCAAGCCGCCGCTCATCCCCAACCTCACCGATGAGGGGACCCCAAAACCGCCCGACCCAACCGGACCAACCGGACCAACCGGACCAACCGGATCAACCGGATCAACCGGATCAACCGGATCAACCGGATCAACCGGATCAACCGGATCAACCGGACCAACCGGACCCACCGGGCCAACCGGCAAACCCGAGACCCCGCCCGCCTCCAACAACAACGCTGCCAAACCCAACCCCGCTGCGGCGGCGGACCCAAGCGAGCTAGTCGGCACCATTGCCAAAGCCCTCGAAGCGGGCGACCTCGACGGCATCGCCCGTCTGCTTGGCAAGGACGTCTGCGATGCCAAAACCCTTGAGCAACTCAAAGCCCTTGCTGCGGATAACCCGCTCAAGATCCAGCCCCTCAACGGCGTGCGGGAAGTCGGTGAACTCGAACTCAACACCCGCACCCGTTGGTCGCTCAAACTCGATGGCGCGGCCCCGGGCCGCGACCAAATCCTTCTCGATCTGCGCCGCGTCGATGGCAAATGGACGGTTGACAAAATCACCCTCCCGCCTGCTGCGGCGGCCGCCGTCCCCGCTGCCAACACGGCCGATTCCCTTGACATCGCCGACACCTTCATCCAAGCGGTCATCAAGCAGAACTTCGAGTTTGCAGGTGGCTTGGTCGATCACCGCAGCGTCAACGATGCCAAAATCGTGGCGCTGTGCATCCTGTTTGAGGAAGGCCATTACCAGCTCCGCCCTAACAAACCCCTGCGGGCCATGTTCCAACGCGACGACACCGTCGGCTATCTGGCCAACATCCAAACCCCTGACGCCTCCCAGACCGCCCAATTCGCCCTCGCCCTGCGGCAGTCCGGCGCGCCATCCAAGTGGGTCATCACCGAAATCAACCTTGACGCATTGTTAGCCGATTACGCCCGCCGCGTCGCCGGTGGCGATATCTATTACTCACCGCTCGTCAAAAATCCGCAGGGGGGTGATACCCTCGCCCTGTACTTCGAATTCGACGAAGACCAAATCAATCCGCGCACCCGCCGCCAGTTGGAAATCGTGGTGCGCATTCTCCGCGCCGACCCCGGCAAAAAGATCACCCTCAGCGGCCACACCGACGCCCTTGGCACCGAACCCTATAACAATCAACTCTCGGCCCGCCGCGCCACCGTCGTGCGCGACTTCCTCGCTGCCGCCGGCGTCTCCGCCGCCCAGATCGTCACCATCGCCAAGGGTGCCAGCCAACCCCGCCGCCCGAACGTCACCGAAACCGGGCAGGACGATCCCACCGGCCGCCGCGCCAACCGCCGCACCGAAATTTACCTCGACTTCTAACAATACATCACCAAGCACCCCCATGTCACACCGACTTGAAACCATCGCCCTGCACGGCGGCTATCCAGGCGACCCATGCTCGCGCTCCGCCGCAGTGCCGTTGTATCGCACCAGTTCGTACGTCTTCAACAGCACCGAGCAGGCGGCCAATTTGTTTGCACTCCGCGAGCTTGGCAACATATACACGCGCATCACCAACCCCACCACCGAGGTGTTGGAAAAGCGCGTCGCACTGTTGGAAGGGGCCCCGGAACTCGGCGGACTCGGCGTGGCCTCCGGCACCAGCGCCATTTTCTATGCCATCATCAACCTGGCTAAAGCCGGCGATAACATCGTGTCGGCCCGCAACCTCTACGGTGGCAGTTACACCCAGTTCAAGGACATCCTGCCCGACCTCGGCATCGAGGTGCGCTTCGTCGATTCCAATGATGCGGAGAATTTCGCCAAGGCCATCGACTCAAAGACCCGCGCGTTGTTCACCGAGACAGTCTCCAATCCGGCGCTGGAAGTGGCCGACCTGGAAAAAATCGCCGACGTCGCCCACGCCCACGGACTGCCCTTGATTGTGGATGCCACGTTTTCGACCCCCTATCTAACGCGTCCGCTGGATTTCGGCGCGGATATCGTCGTGCACTCCCTGACAAAATGGTTTGGCGGCCATGGCGCGGGCATCGGCGGCATCATGGTGGATAGCGGCAAGTTCAATTGGGCGGCCGGCAAGCATCCGCTCTACGACCAACCCGATAATGGCTACCACGGCTTGCGCTGGGGCCATGACCTGCCTGCGGCACTCGCCCCGCTGGCGTATATCCTGCGGGCCCGCACGGTGCCGCTGCGCAATCTCGGGGCGGCCATTGCGCCGGACAATTCGTGGTTCCTGTTGCAGGGCATCGAGACGCTGGCGCTGCGCATGGAACGCCACACCCAAAACTCCCTCGCCGTTGCCAAACACCTCCAGGGCCATGCCCAAG
>JBILFE010000662.1:0-2729 GCA_044351705.1 Luteolibacter sp.
AAATGTGGGACATAGTGGACACCTCGGAAGCCACCGGCCGCCACTGCATGATGATGGAAAACGTCAATGACGGCCGCGAGGAATTGGTCTATCTCAACATGGTCCGCCAGGGCGTCATCGGGGAGTTGCTGCACGGCGAGGCGGCCTACATTCACGAACTGCGCGGCCAGATGGAAAATGGCAACACCACCGGGTCATGGCGCACGTTCCAATATGCCCAACGCAATGGCAATCTCTATCCGACCCACGGTCTCGGTCCGGTTGCCCAGTACATGAGCCTGGCCCGCACCGAGGACACCTTTGGCCGCCTCGTGGCGTTTTCCTCGCCAGCCAAAGGCCGCGCGCTTTACGCCAAAAAATCCACCAAACTCACCAACCCGGAGTTCAAGGATCTCGATTACAAGGGGGGCGACATCAACACCTCGATCATCAAGACCGCGCTGGGCCGCACCATCCTGGTGCAATGGGACGAGACTTCACCCCGCCCGTATTCGCGCCTCAATCTGATCCAAGGCACCAAGGGGACTCTCGCCGGGTTCCCTAACCGCATGGCCATCGAAGGCGGCCGCAAACCCTATCACGAATGGGCGGAAGGTGCGGCCTGGGAGGAAATCGCCGCCAAATACGAGCACCCGCTCTTCAAGCGCATGGGCCAACTCTCGCAAAAGATGGGCGGCCATGGCGGCATGGATTTCCTGATGTTGTTCCGCATCATCGAGTGCCTGCGCCAGGGTGAACCGTTAGACCAGAACGTCTATGAAGGTTGTTTCTGGTCGGCCGTCGGTCCGCTCAGCGAGAAATCCGTGAGTCAAGACGGCATGCCCCAGGCATTCCCGGATTTCACCCGGGGCGGCTGGAAGTCCACCAAACCCCTCGCCATCATCGCTTAGTGTAGTCCGTCCTGCTTGGTTTAAAATTTAATGCTTAGAATTTAGGATTTAATTTTTGGCAGGCTGGCGGCGGCGACGGCTTGGCCGACGCGGCGGGTTTTCTCATCGGGCACATGCAGGGTGATGGCGCTGGCGCATTCGGGGAACTCCTGCTTGAGGACCTGGCGGGCATTGGCGAGGACGATGTCACCGCCCACACCGGTTGTCACGCGACCGAGGATGAGCATGTGGGCGTAGTCGTAAAAATCCGCGTAGTGGGGAATCGTGTAACCGAGATAGACGCCGATGGTTTGGTAGATTTTGGCCGCCCGTTCGTCACCTTTGGTCATGAGATTCTGGACTTCCATGAGTCGTTCCGGCAGATCCAGGTGCTTTGGCAGTTTGATTTGCGCCGCCGGCAGGAGTTTGTTGACCGCCTGCTGCGAGAAATACAGCGCGCCGACGCCGGCATCGCCGGACCACTCATCGGCCGGGGCCGTGGGGTTGTAATCGACCGGGGCAAATGCCAATTCGTTGAGCCAGCCGGGAATGCGTGCCTTTTTATCCATGAATCCGGCGGCCTCACTCGAGCCCATGGCCACGCCTAACATGCCGGTCTGGCGCAGGGCCAGCGCGCCTGCCAGGGCGGTCACGTCGCCATCGTTCATCACCACGAGCGGCACGTTCCATTCCTGTTGGATGCGCTTGAAGACAGCCGCTGCTTGCGGAAAAAGTCTTTTGGGGATGGCGCGCAGCAGCGAGGCGCTGCGGATTTCGTTGTCCACGATGATGCCGGCGGAGCTGCCACCGATGGCATCCACGCGTGGCATGTGCGCCGCGGCGCGGTGGAGTGCTGCGGAGATGTGATGATAGTGGTATTCGGGGCGGGTCTGGATTTTGGGGTCCCACGGGGTTTCCTCGGTGAAAACCACCTCGCCATCGATCACCGCGGATACCTTGTAATCGCTGGCCCCCAGGTCGAATCCTATCCGACAGCCGGTGAGGTGTCCGCCGACCGCCACTTGCCTGTCCTTGGCTGCGGGTACTTTGTTAGCAGAGGTCACGACGACCTCGAATTTCCTGCCATAGGCGAGTTCCATCATCCGGCAATCGAACTTGCGCGAGCCGCGTGTCGAGTAGGTTTTTTGGATGGCTGCGGCGACGGCCTGCGGGCCGCCGATGTGGAGCTTCCAGGCGCCGCGCGCCCACAGCAGGAACTTCACGATGCGTTCAACGTAGCGCAGCGTGGCGGCATCTGCCGCCGGGCTGACCCTCGTTTCAAAACGTGAAACCAGCCCGCACTCGCGTTCGAGACCGATGACCCATGGCACGGCTTTGCCTGAGGCGCGGGCGCTTTGGACATAGCCGCGGTTGAACACCACGGCCGGCAAAAAACCGGGGTCGAGCGGAGCAATGATGGCGGGTTTGAGTGATGGGGATGACATGAGTTGGCTTGCGTGACCCAGTTCCAGAGGTCACTCTAACGGAGCGACCGGGCCGATGCAAGCCCGCAATTTTGCCGCACCTCTCACACGGGTGCCTGACAAGAAAGTTAATGCCCATGTTCAAGCGCGAAGCAAGGCAGGGACCTTTCTCCGAATGGCTACAAAGCGGCCTTGTAGCGGCGCTCTATGAGCGTCGATGCGGATGAAATGCGCCTTGCCTGGGCCCGCGACGGTCGCAGACCGCCGCTACAAAGCGGCCTTGTAGCGGCGCTCTATGAGCGTCGATGCGGATGAGATGCGTCTTGCCTGGGCCCGCGACGGTCGCAGACCGCCGCTACAAAGCGGCCTTGTAGCGGCGCTCTATGAGCGTCGATGCGGATGAAATGCGTCTTGCCTGGGCCCGCGACGGTCGCAG
>JBILFE010000057.1:0-10219 GCA_044351705.1 Luteolibacter sp.
CCCACCGCGGGGATCGTCCGTATTTGCTACAACCTGACGACGTCATCACCGTCGCCGAGCGTTTGTTCTAAGCCCGTTCTGACCCTCGACCCTCAACTCCTCCTTCACATGCCACCACCACGCCGCTCACGTCCCCACGGCTCCGACATGGATGATCTGGAAGAAAATGACGCGTCAGAAGACGCTCTGGCACGCCATTCCGGTCAGGAGAAAATGAAGCAACTGTTCAGCAATCTGTTGGGACGCTGGTATTGGATTGTGCTGGGATTGATTCTGGGGGTTTTGGCAGCCACCTACTATCTGGCCAAAACGCCGAAGAAATACACGGCCACCGCCTCATTGTTGATCAAACAGCAGACGGCCTCGGTGATGGCGCGTGACCAGGTAGATGAAATGGACATGCGCAGCATGGAAGCGTTGAACACCGTGTCCGCACGCATCCAACGCATGGACCTGCTGGAACGCGTCGCCTCCCGCCAGGACGTGCGCGAACTGCCCGGACTCATGCCCCCCGATGTGGAATGGCTGCCGCAATGGCTGCTCGAAAAGATCGGTAAGAAAGCGACCGGTGCTGACTCTGACCGCCAGGGCGCGCCGGCCCCCGCCGTCCTTGGCGGCATGATCTCATTCTGGCTGGAGGTTTCCATCCGCCGCTACACCCGTCTGCTAGACATCTCCATCACCCATCCCGTGCCTGAGGTGGCCAAGGCTCTCGCCGACGCCCTCGCCCGCGAATACCTCGCGGAGATCGCCAATGCCCGCACCGAAGGCCGCAGCAACTCGATCGATCTGTTGGAAAAGGAATCGAAGGAAACCCGCAACAGCCTCCAAGGCGCGCGCAGCGCCCTCTCCATCTACGCCCGCACCCTCGAGGTCCACAAAATCCTCGATACCAAGGAAAGCGAGGTCGCCGCGCTCCAACGCCGCTACCTGCCCAAACATCCGAAAATGGTGACGGCCACCGCCGAACTCAAACAATTGCAGGATCAATTTGTCCGCGAATTCGAAGTGGCACGGCAGGCCGTAAGTGACAAATCTTACTGGGAGGTGGCCGGCAAGGATCTCCCGGATCATCAGACGAAGCCGGACGAGTACCTGCGCACCGCCCGCCAGCAACTCCTGGCCCGGATAGGTGTGCTGGATAGCGAAATCCAGAGTTTGACCTTGGTTTTCAACAACATGCTGACCCGGATCAAGGAAACCAGCGTCAACCAGGAGTCGGAAGAATCCAGCGCGGAGGTCAGCAACCTCGCGCGTGTGCCCGGGATGCCCACCTCCCCCGTGCCCGTCAAAGTTTTCGCAGCCGGGGCCTTGGGTGGGTTAGGATGCGGCCTGTTGTTAGCCCTGCTCTTGACCCGTCTCGACAACCGCTACCACACGGTGTCGCAGATTGCCCACGAGACGGGTGTCACCGTGCTGGCCGCTATTGCCGATGTTAAGCTCAATCACCTCGCCACGGTCGAACAACAATTTCGCAAACGCAACCCCGACGAAAAGGAGGAGGCCGGCCAACTAAATTGGGACAAGCGGCTCATTTTCCGCCGCAGCATGTCTTCCACCAGTTATGCGGAAATGTACCGGGTGCTGCGTGCCTCCATCACACTGCTTGGCGACGAGACGAAGCGCAAGGTCACCCTTTTCACCAGTTCGCTGCCCAGCGAGGGCAAGACCCTCACCTCGGTCAACTTCGCCACTGCCGCCGCCGGCCAGGGGCGCAAGACCATCCTCATCGACCTCGACTTGCGCAAACCCTCCGTCCACAGATCCTTCGGCCTGGAGCGCGCCCAAACCCAGGGCGGCGTAACCGAATGCCTCGCCAACCTCGCCACCTTCGAGCAGGTCATCTGCCATGCATCCGGTCAGAAAAACCTCGATCTCATCCTTGGCGGAGCCAACGCGCCCGACCCCGGTGAACTCCTCGAAACCGGACACCTCAATGAACTCCTGGCCCAGGCATGCCGCGACTACGATGTGGTGGTCCTTGACACCGCGCCCATCCTCGCCGTGCCCGATACCCGCATCATCGCGCCTCTCGCCCACAACCTCTGCCTCGTCGTCCGCGCCGAGCATGTCCCCAAGGGGGCCGTCCACCGCGCCCTCGAAATCCTAAAGGGTGACGGCACCCATGTCAGCGGCATCGTCTTCAACGGCTTCCAGGAAAAACGCCGCCTGTTGGGCGAAAATTACTCCTCCGGCTACTATAAAACCTCACGCTATGGCAAGGCCTACCGCTATGGCTACGGCACCTATGGTTCTTACGGCAGCGACTCCGATAAGAAACGTTAGAGAACCATCACGACCGATACCATACAGGGACTGGCGCTTCGAGCCTTTGATTTTTTGGTTTTCTTGCTACGACTGAGAATCGACCAAGGGCGGTAGCGTGTGTATTCTTCTCCAATCCCACCATGAAAACATCATCCACCATCGCCATTGTCGGACTGGGCTACGTCGGCCTGCCTTTGCTTCTCGCCTACGCCCGCGCCGGGTATCGGGTCATCGGCTTTGATATCGATGCCGGCAAAACCACCAGTCTGCTCCGCGGGGAAAGTTATATCAAACACATTCCCTCCGCCCAGGTGGCGGCAGCGCTGGCGGGCGGCAATCTCGACGCCACCACGGATTTCAGCCGCATTGCCGAAGCGGATGGCGTCATTCTTTGCGTTCCCACACCGCTCGACCACCACTACGAGCCGGATCTTTCCTACGTCCGCGACACCCTCGACGTGGTGGTGCCGCACCTCAAACCCGGTGCCACCCTGTCGTTGGAAAGCACCACCTATCCCGGCACCACCGAGGAGGAAGTGGTGCCCCGTGTCACCGCACGTGGCTTGCTGCCGGGTAGCTCCGTGTTTGTGGTGTACTCGCCGGAACGTGAAGACCCCGGTAACCCCTGCTTCTCCGCCACCAATATCCCCAAGGTCGTAGGCGGTCATACACCGGCCTGCCTGCAGGCGGGCGTCGCTCTCTATCAGGCGGCTTTCGAAACCGTCGTGCCCGTGAGTTCCTGCAAGGTCGCCGAACTCAGCAAACTGCTGGAAAATATCTACCGCTCCGTCAATATCGGCCTCGTCAATGAACTCAAGATCGTCGCCGATGCCATGGGCATCGACATCTGGGAAGTCATCCGCGCCGCCGCCACCAAGCCATTCGGTTTCACCCCATTCTATCCGGGTCCGGGTCTCGGCGGCCACTGCATCCCCATCGATCCCTTTTACCTGACCTGGAAGGCCCGCGAATTCGGCGTCAACACCCGCTTCATCGAACTCGCCGGCCAAATCAATCGCTCCATGCCGCAATACGTGGTGCATCGCACCATGATGGCTCTCAACGATGTGGGCAAGGCAATCAATGGCAGCCGCATCCTCATGTTGGGTCTGGCCTACAAGGCCGACGTCGATGACATGCGTGAATCCCCCACTTTCGAGTTGCTCGACCGTTTCTCAGCGCTCGGTGCCGACGTCTCCTACTACGACCCGCACGTCTTGGAAATCGGTCCCACCCGCGAACACGCCAAGTGGCAAGGTGTCAGGTCCGTCGCGTGGACCGAGGCGGTCATCCGCCAACAGGACGCCGTCGTCATCGCCACCAACCACAAGGCTTATGATCTCGCTCAACTCACGGCCTGGGCACCCCTCATTATTGATACCCGCAACGCCATGGCCGGCATCGATGGCCGCGCCATCGTCGTCAAAGCCTAGACAGTGGAGGTGCGACATGCAACGTTAGATGTTCAATGTTCAATGTTCAATGTTCAATGTTCAATGTTCTTTTCCCGTATACGAAGTGAAAAACAAGCACTGCCTGCACTGCCTTGAATTTCGAAACCACCGTCCCCGAAATTGTTGCGGAATTTGCGGCCGCTGGGATCCGCTACGCTCTTATCGGCGGACTTGCCATGGCCATGCGCGGCGTGCAACGGGCCACCTTGGACGTCGATTTTATTCTCCTGCTTGAGGACCTGGGCGCTGCCCACGAACGCCTCCTGGCTCTGGGATATCATCGCGCCTTCCATTCAGAAAACGTTTCTCATTACCTGGCTGCCGACCCCGCGCTTGGCCGCGTCGATCTTCTCCATGCCTTCCGCGGCCCCTCTCTCGGCATGCTTGATCGCGCCGAGCGATTGGAACTTGTCGGTGGTGTGTGCCTGCCAGTCGTTCACGTTGAAGATCTCATCGGCCTCAAAATTCAAGCTGCGCTCAACGATCCATCCCGACATCGGCGGGATTGGAGTGATATCCACCTGCTGGTTGAAAACGCCGCCTCCCAAGCCACTTGCCTCGATTGGGACTTGCTCGCAGACTATCTGGCGTTGTTCGACCTGACACCGGAACTCAGCAACCTGAAACAACTCTATGGCCAAACTCTCTGACCGCGAACGGGAGGAATTTATCCGCCTGGCAAAATCGCCTCAGATCCAGCAGCCCAAGCCGCTGATGCAGCCGCTTGCCGACTTCCTCCGCTCATTGTCATCCCTATCCCGCGCCATCCCACCCCGTCACCGCGTCCGCTTGCCAGGCAAACACTGGCACCTCTAGCGAGTGTAGTCCGTCCTACAGAGCGCATTTTAAGTAGTTCGACTTCCGATTGGGTAAAAAAATGCAACTGCAACCTTGTTTCATTTTCCTTTTTTAGCCGATCCCTCTTCCGTTCAATGTTCAATGTTCAATGTTCAATGTTCAATGTTCAATGTTCAATGTTCAATGTTCAATGTTATCTTCCCCTGTCCCCTGTCCCTCTGGCACATTATCCCCTTGCCGCAGCAAGCCATGCGTGCGATTTTCCGGTCATGAGTTCTGCATCCGCATCACCGTGTTGAAACATGTGAAACGGGCACCTGATTACGCACTACAACGTATCTGACCCTCCGCCCTCTATCCCTCCCTTTTCCCCAAAAACATCTAACGTATAACTTCCAGCTTTTCAATGTTCATTGGCGGGGACAGCCCCAGAGACACCCCTTCCACGGCGACTTCCTGCCAGCTTGACGCGACCCGTTTGCTCCCATAGACTATCCGCATGGAACCTACCTTCCAAGCCTTGAATCCATTGCCCGCTCTGATTCCTGCCATCCACGGGCTATCCGGGGAACTCCGCACTCACGACGTCAAAGATCTCTGGCTCTTTGGCTCCGCCGCGCGCGGGGAGGCCGGTGCGCATGACCTTGACTTCCTTGTCGAATTCAATTCTCCACCCACTCTTACCGGCTTCATGAACCTAAAGTTCTTCCTCGAGGAGCGTCTCGCAATGCCTGTCGATCTTCACAGCAGAGGATCCTGCCCGGAGCGTTTTCTCCAACGCATTCAACCCGAACTTCTGCATGTCGCGTGACCCGGCACTGCGCCTTGAGGACATTCTGGAGGCGGCCACAGCCGTTATGCGCGGCTTGACAGCAGGATTTTTACAAGCACATTTGACTCATGAACACCGCAGCAACGCTCAGCCCGCAAATCCGGGAGGATGTCCTGCGTGACCCGCGCTACCCGGTCCATAAGATCGCCGACCAGTTGCTTCCCTATCTTCAGGTGCTCGTCGAGCAGTTCCATCCCGAGCAGGTCATTCTCTTCGGCTCCTATGCCTACGGCGAACCCAACCCCGACAGCGATGTCGATTTGCTGGTGGTGAAAGAAATGCATGCCCCCCAATTGGAAGAAGCCGTAGCCATCCGCAAAGCCTGGAGGGCCACGCGGCGCTCTGGCGTATCCTTGCCTTTTGATGTGCTGCTTGAGTCCCCGCAAAGCCACCAGGCGCGTATCAAGGACGCCGCTGGATTTTACGATCATATCAACCGACGCGGGCTGAGACTCGCATGAAGACCCGCGAAGCCAATCCTGACGACTGGATGTTTCTAGCAAATGAGCGGCTTCATGCCGCTGACCTGTTGCAAGCAGCCGCTGGGGTTACCCTAAGCGGCATCGAACTTCTTCAAGAGAGCGTCGAGCGCTTTCTCAAAGGATGGCTGGTTGGGCGGGGGTGGCAGTTGCAGAAAGTTCACGATCTCAGCCACCTGCTGCAAGCGTGTATTGATAGAGACAAGCGGTTTGAAGTGTTCCAGGATCTTGCAGACAACCTCACCGAACAATTCTGGGCGCAACACTACCCCGGTGGCGATATTTCCGGCGTCGGGTCCAATTATGAAGAGATGCGCAATCAGGTTGCTACGCTGGTTGCTCTTGTCTTGGAATAACTTCCAAGGTGAAGCGTATCATCTCTAGCAACCCGCTCCACGCCGGGAACTCCCCGGCTTCAATGTTCGATGTTCAATGTTCAATGTTCAATGTTCTCCCTCTCTTCTCTTCCCCAATAACTGATAACTGATAACCGATAACTGATAACCGATAACTCCTCTTCCGTTTCGAATTTAATACTTGGAATTTAGTGCTTTCTTCCCCCATGTCCCGCCGCTCCATTGTCATCATCCTCTCTGCCGCACTGGTTCTCTTCCTGCTCGCCTTGGAGATCGCCGTCCCGATCTGGCGCAATGTTGTGCCAGTTTCCACCGCGCCGGTCTTCACCTTGCCCATGATGGACGAGGCCGTGCGACCTAAGGACGCCTCAGCAAGCCAAACTTGACAACCCCCGTTATCCTGGGACATTGAACCTATGACTGATCAAATCAACCTTCGGATTGACCCACAACTCGCCGCAGAGGCAGACGTGGTCTGCCGCGAAATCGGCATCACGCCAGAGGCAGCAGTGTCCATGTTTTTTGTGCAGATGGTGAAATTGCGCGGCCTGCCATTCCGACCCAGCGGTTTTCCGGCCTTGGATGAATATGGCGTCACCTTGGACCAAGCGACGGTGGCGGAAGACTCGGTCCTGGCTGAAGTCGCCGCCTCGCGCAACGCAGGCAAGCTGGAAACATTCTGCGGCAAGCTATGATCCGAGTCCTACTCTCGGAACGCATTCGGAAAACAGCGGACAATCTGCCACCTGACTTGCGGGAAATGGTTTCCCAGGCCATTACCGCGGCAGGCAACGCTTTCGGCGATCCTCATCAACACAGCGGACTGGGGCTTCGCAAACTCGCCAAGCGTTCCTATGAAGTCCGCGTGCATCTCCAATGGCGTATCGTCTTTGTCTACGATGGGCACGACCTGATTGCCTATGATGTGATGAACCACAACGAAGTTGCCCTCTGGCTACGCGGTCAGCGAAAATAGGTACTCTGTTCCTCTTCTCTTCTCCGACAACTCTTCCTCCCACATGCGCCCGCCTGTCCAGATCGAAAAACTCGAAGCCTTGATGTCAGCAATGGGCCGCGCGGTGAAAAGCCCAGGGCGCATCTACCTCACCGGCGGAGCAACCGCCCTGCTTCACGGCTGGCGCCCGATGACCGTGGATGTCGACCTGAAAGCCGACCCCGAACCCAGCGGTTTTTTCGAAGCTATCGCGCAATCGGTCGAGGAATTCTGCAATGACTTGCCAGACCCCGCGACAACCACCCTGAACTCATGCTACAAACCCCGTTAGAATTATTCCATGGCCTGCCTGGCGCCGAGCGGATTATCGAAGGTTTGCAGGATTATCAGGTCGGCCGTCATTCCATCCCCGCTTGTCTGGTGCGCATGGCCAAACCACGCTTGATCCGCGCAGGCATCCCGGCCTGGCGCAATAACGTACCGCTCTCCACCGCATCCGTATTTTCCTTGCCCATGGCCAACGACGCGATGCAAAACCCGGGCAGCTGCCCATCGGCCCACATCTCACAGCCGAGCAGACACAAAGCGTCATCAACGCTCTCCGCTCGTTTGAGCGCTCGGGCGGTCCCCTGATAACATCCACCGTCAAGCGCATCATCTCCAGCACCTCACTGTGCGCGGATGAGGCGGAATCAGTGCGGCGTTCAAGATCGCAAATTGCGATCTTGAAGCGCGGACAGAATATCAAATACTTGCCCCACGCTTTCACCGAACATGGTGCCATCATGGCGGCAACCGTGCTGAACAGCCCTGAAGCCGTGGCGATGAGCGTTTTTGTGGTGCGGGCCTTCATGCAAATGCGTGAGCAATTGGCGGCTAACGCGGCTATCCTCAAACGCTTGGCGGAAATTGCCAAACCCTGCTGCAACATGATTTGGCGTTGCTCACCATCTGGACAAAACTGCAACCCCTCCTGGCACCCCCACCCGAACCACCAAAACGACGCATCGGCTTCATCGCCGACAATCCATAGGGGCGGACGGTTGCGGCCGACCCACTGATCCGCCCGAATGAGCGGCCAATGAGCCCGCCCAAGGGCCTCTCGCCCCCAAAGTCAACCAGGGCGACACCGCCACGCGATGGATGCAATTTTGAATGGTGAATTTTGAATGAAAGAGAAATAGTTCAGCGACTAAATGGCGAAACGCCATCTCCAATCCAAAATCCAAAATCTCTTCCTCGTCCTCTGACGGCTACCGCGATGTCCGCTTATGCAATCCCTTGCCAAAATAGACTGCATACCATAAACTCTCTGCATGAGAACCACTCTTGAGCTTCCCGACGCCCTGCTACTACAGGCGCAAGCAGTGGCCACCAAAAATGGCCTTCCGTTCGGCGTTTTTGTTGCCGATGCCATCCAAACTAAACTGATGTCCGCTCCCGACACCACAAGCAAACCTTGGATGAATCACTTTGGATCACTTCGCCACCTGCATTCCGAATCTAAACGCATCGCAGAAATCATCAGCGAAGAATTTGAAAGCATTGACGAGCACGCCTGGCGATGATCCTGGATACCAATGCGCTCTCGGCTTGGCTTGATGGAGACCCCGCCATTGAGATGCGGCTTGCTGCGGCATCGCTTGTGACATTGTCAGTTATTGTCATGGGTGAATACCGTTTCGGTGTGTTGTTCTCACGCAATCGTGATGAATATGAACAGAGAATCGCCCGCATTGAAGCGGATTTACCGGTCTTGGGCACCGATTCCAGGACCGCCAGACATTACGCCGGCATCCGCAAAGAACTCAAGACAGCCGGCACGCCGATCCCTTGGCACGACCTTTGGATTGCCGCGCAAGCACGCCAACATGCTATGCCGATTCTAAGCCGAGACACGCATTTTGATCATGTACATGGAATCGTCAGGATTACTTGGTGAGGCAACCAGTTCTGGCCCCCCCTCACTGCTGCTCAATGCTGAATTTTAGACGATAGCGCGAGAACAACTTAACTGTGCTACGCTCTCTTACAATCCTAAATCCTACATCTCTTTCTCGCCCTCCGATCTCCGCCCTCCGACCGACGGCGCTGCGCGCAATGTTAAATGCTAAATTTTGAATTTTGGATGACAGATAAAGAAATAATCCACTCAGCCGCGCAATGCTCTCTCTCCATCCAAAATCCAAAATTCATCATTCTCTTCTCCTCTCCCACTGACCACTGACCACTGACCACTGACCACTGACACCACTTCATCTTCTCTTCCGTTTCAGCCTTTCAGCATTTACCCCCATCCCGACCCTTGCCAGGTCGCCCGTCATGCACTAGTCTTTCCCCTCATGAATGATCACCCCCAAATCACCGCCGACCCGGAAGTCATGACCGGGATGCCCTGTATCAAGGGGACTCGCGTTACGGTGGAGAAGAATTCCTGAAATGAACAATGGCCCTTTGCCAAGTCGGCCCACATGCCCTAGACTCTCCCTATGAAAGTCATCGCTGAAATCACCCGAGACTGCCTCGACCTTCCATCTTCCCAGCGGCTCAAACTCGCTCGCATCCTGCTCGAAACTTCAGAACCCGATCAGGATTTTTCCCCGGAAGTCGCGTCCGAGTGGGAGGTTGAAATAGTCGCTCGCATGGCTGCCGTCATCAACGGGACCGCCCGCTCCCGGCCCGTCGCGGATGTCTTTCAAGCGCTCGACCTGCGCCATCCGGCATGAATCTGCTGATCCTCGATGAGGATTTGGGTTCTTGCAGTTGCTCATGCTGCCCGACGCCCCGAATATTGGATCGGTCGCCGCCCTGCTGGCGATTAGGCCGCTACCTGCAATGTTCAATGTTCTCCCCCTCTTCTCTTCCCCAATAACTGATAACTGATAACATCTTCATTCCGTTTCGAATTTAATACTTGGAATTTAGTGCTTTCTTCTCCCCATGTCCCGCCACCCCATCGCCATCATCCTCGCCGTCGTGCTTGCGCTCGGCACGACCGAAGGCTTGGCGTACTGGTGGATGCGCCCCGCCCCCGCCGGCTTCGGCCACCCCGTGCTATGCTACCGGCCGCAGATGAG
>JBILFE010000663.1:0-2721 GCA_044351705.1 Luteolibacter sp.
TGCGGATTGTTTCGGATTTGCACCTCGCCCACCGCGTGTCACGTATCAGCCGGGTGTCCGCGCTGCGGCCGTTGTTAGAAGGGGCGGCAACCGTCATTTTCAATGGTGACACCTGGCAGGAGTTGAACCGGGCGGTGGCCACACGCTCGGCAGAAATGTTAGATGAGCTGCGGCAACTGTGTGCGGAAGCAGCTTGCGAGCCGATCTTTCTATCCGGCAACCATGACCCCGGCTGGCCCGGGCCTGGCTGGGTGGAGCTGGATGAAGGCCGCATCATCGTCACCCACGGCGATGCCTTGTGCTTCGATGGCTCCCCGTGGAAACGCGAGGTTCTAACAGGACAGCAGCAGGTGCAAGAATTGTGGAGTCGGCACCCGCAGGCCGCCACCGATGCCGAGGCGCGGTTCCGGCTGGCACGTGAGATGGCCCGCGCCCTGCCCACGGTTGAGGAATCGACGGGGCTGCGCCTCTGGCATCGGGCGTGGGACGCGGCGTTTCCGCCGCAACGGGCGCTGCGGATGTTGCACGCGTGGTGGCAACAAGGCACCATCGGCGTCGAGTTTTGCAAACGCTACTTCCCGCACGCGCAGGTCTTGGTGGTCGGCCATTTCCACCGCCACGGCTGCTGGCGCAAAGATGGCCGCCTGGTCATCAACACCGGCTCCTTCGTCAACCCGTGGCGCGCGCACTGGGTCGAGTGGCACCATGGCTGGCTGCGCCGCGGCGTCATCGAGGAAAGTGCCACCGCCTGCCGCCTCGGCAAAGTCCTCAATGCCTGGCGGCTGTGAGCCAGCCGTCACACCCGCACCTGGAAAAAATCCCACAACACCTGACGATACACGTCGCGTTTGAATGCGGGCAACCAATCCAGATCAAACTCGAGCGGCTCGATCCAGCGGTAGGCGGAAAACTCGCGGCCAGGCTGGTCCACATTGACCGCCGGCGCACCTTCTAACATGCGGCACAAAAAATACGTCTGCTGCTGGCCGTGATTGCCATGTTTGAGAAGCTTTTTTGCGCGCACGCCGGTGGGATACAGGTAGCGATAACCGTCGCGGCGGGCGATGACCTTGTAATGCTGGGGTTCCAATCCGACCTCCTCGCGCACCTCACGGAACAGGGCCTGCTCCGGCGACTCGCCGGCATCGATGCCGCCCTGCGGAAACTGCCAGGCACCCGGAATGAGCCAACGCTCACAAATGAGCAAGGGCCCTTCGGGTTTCACCAGCAATGCCGCTACGTTAGGACGAAAACGAACCATACGCCAGACCCTCGCACAGGCATGCCCGCCTGACAATGCTCATCTCCACAACACTTGCGCTGGCTTATCTGCCAGTTGCAAAAAATCCGACTCGCCAGCGCGCCTTTCCCCTGCTACGCTGCCGCCATCATGAAAGCGCTGCTCCTTCCCATTCTGGCCGGCTTGCTGGTGACCGTCACCCCCGTGGCTGCACAAACCGACCCCAACACCCCGACTCAAGCCACCAAAGATAAAGCCACGAACCGGGAATCCGATGGCAACCACCGCTTCTGGCAAGCCAATTTGCCGGGCGGCCATTACATGGTGGCCCTTGACCGCATCACTGCCATCAGCCGCCACAGTTATGCCGTGCCGGAAGCCGCCTTGCTCGTCGATGAAGTCACGGTCGATACCGTCGGCCAAGGCCTGGTCCGCTTCTATTTTTCCCGCCCCCTCACCGAGGGCATGAACAACAGTGCCGCCACTAATCTAACCGGCCGGGCCAAGGAACTGCTCGATTACGCCGGCCAACGCGCGGGCACCGATCTTCACAAGATGGTCATCAAGAAATACCCGGAAACCACTCACGCCAAAGAGATCGAATACCGCCTGCTCTCCGCCGAAGAACTCGGCGCCCTCTACGGCAGCGTCCGCACCGCCTGGGACACCGGCCGCGGCCGCGTGTTCACCATCAAGTGAGAGCGGCCGTGGCAGTTACTCGGCCTGGGTTACGAGCACGCGGAAGAAGCGTGCGGCCTTGGAGCCGCCAAGGGTGGGGATGGTGCTGGTGGGATAGGGCACTCTGACCGCATCGATGACGCCGTCGGAGGCCAACTGGGTGGGCGTGGCGATGCTGTTCTGCCAATAGCCGGCAGCCATGTCCGCGCTGAACTGGACCGTGTAGGTGAGCCCGACACTGGCATAATCCGAGCGGCGGCCAAACACCGCATAGTTCACACCCGCATCCTTGACCAACCTGGGTTGGCCATGCGCGCTGACCGTGCCACCGACCACATAGCTGATCGGACTTAC
Organism: Luteolibacter sp.; assembly: GCA_044351705.1. GTDB lineage: Bacteria > Verrucomicrobiota > Verrucomicrobiia > Verrucomicrobiales > Akkermansiaceae > Luteolibacter. The sequence continues at coordinate 2,273 of JBILFE010000663.1, forward strand.
TGATGGCAGGGTCGGATCGGTGCCAAACCCGTATTCGAGGAGGTTTTTGCGGCCGTCATGATCCGGGTCACTGGTGAGGTCGGTGTCGATGAAGGCATGGGCGAAGGGACCATTGGCCCAGGACTGGTACGGGGTCAAGGTGCCCGAGGTGGTGTAAACAAGCTCCAGGTTGGTGCCGGTTTGTTGGACCGTCCAAGTGCCGGGCATGCTGGTGCCGGTGGGGACGACGGTGAAATTGCCGGCATTGAAGCCGGTGATGCCGCCGCTGGTGGTGAGGAAGCGGAAGGTCCGGGTGGTGTCGGTGAACCCGGTCATGCCGGTGGTGTCCAGCGCGATGGTGTGCAAACCCGGGGCGATGACCAGCGAGCCGAGCGCGAGGTCCTCGAAGCCGACGCCGGCCGAACCCGCCCATGAGTTGATGCGGGCAGCGAGGCTGCCGTCGCCGTCGA
>JBILFE010000058.1:0-10206 GCA_044351705.1 Luteolibacter sp.
CTGTGGGGATCGGATCGTTGTTGGAGCGACTTGAGGATGGCGTCGGCGTGGCGGGTGACCTTGCCTTCAAAAACGGTCTTGCCGTTGAAGAGTACTTTGAGCGGTTGGTCCAAATCAACCAAACGGTCGTGGAGGCGCAAGGTGAGACGCGCGACCTCCGGCGCATCAAGCGTGATGACGTTGTTCGCGGCACTGGCACGGATGGTTAGACCGGCCTTGGCCGCGCCTTCAGGCAAGCTCAGCCAGTAGAAGCGGTCGTGGAGCCGGCCGGACTGGCACCAGACGACATTTTTCGGCCACGGGTCGCGGGTGAATTTGGCCATCCACGGCACGGCTTCGGCATCCTTGCCATTCATCCAGTGGCCGAGGCCCGGATAGATGTTGAGCCGGTGGATATAGGCGCCGGGGTTTTGTTGTTCGAGGGCGTCGAGTTTGGCGTTCCATTCCGCGGCAATCTTGTTGCGGCGGTAGGCGGCATCCTCCGCGCCCGAGAATATTGCAAACGGCAAATTGCGCAGACTCAGCGGCGAGGCGTTGCCCGGATGACCGGCCATCATCGCGGCCGCGGCCAAACGGTCGGCCAGGCGCGGCGCGAGTTGATAGACTCCGTCCCCGCCCGCCGAGTATCCCATCAGATAGACCTTGTCAGGGTTCACTCCGGCTACCAGCACGCAGTTTTCGATCAAGCGGTCGAAGAGTCCGTCGATGTGGCCTTCGTGCCACAGGTTCCAGTTGTTGGTGGGCGCGCGCGGTGCGATGTAGAGGCCTTCCGCAGGTTGATAGAGGCGGATTTGGTTCTGCCATTGCTGGTCATTGACTTGGGCGGGCGCGCCGCCGCCGCCGTGCATGGAGATCCAGAGGCTGCGGCCGTCGGCGGGGGCGGCGCCGAACTCGCGGGTCAGGAGCCGCATGCTCATGTCGCCGAGGCTGATGACCATGGCCTTCATTTCGGCGGCGCGGGCGGGTGCCTGTTGGGTGCGCCAATAGGCCCACACCAGATCGAGGGCGGTGGCGGCATCGGTTTTGGTGAGCGGTGCGGGCGGGATGTCTTTCGGCCGGCTCGCGGCGGGTTGGCCTAACCATTCGCGCAATCCACGCAGGCCTTGACCGGCCGCCACCGGCGCTCCCTTTGACCATGTTAGATCAAGCGTGCTTGTCCCCGCGGCCATGGCTGGCAGGGAAAAATCGCGGGCCAGGGAGTCACGCACCACGCGTAGGACAAATGCCTTGGCGGGTGTGAGTTCAATGGCCGGCATGTCGTTGAGGTCGGTGGTACCCGCCTTGGTGGTGACGATCTGGCGGAACGAGCCGGTCCCATCTAACAACCCGACGCGGGCCTCGACGCGTTGGCCGGCGTCGTCCAGCACCCGCACGTGGACGATGGTGGCGGCAGGATTCATGACGGCATCAGGCGAGCTGTGCTTGACCCCGCCGGTGTAGCGCCCGGTGACATTGACGGCGGGGACCGAGTGGTCGGAGGGATTCCAGACTAACGGAAAATGCGGCTTGGTGGGGGCCCATGTGTTCGCCCAGATCGCGTAGGTTGGGTCGTCGGCCACGGCCTGTGAAGCGTTGCCATTGAACCAACCGTGGTCGAGGCCATCCGGCGATGGCTCGGCGGCACCGGTGAAATGCCAGCCGCCGTCCCAGACTTCGACCCAGGTGTGATTGCCGCTCTTGTTAGCCCAGAGGGCGGTGCCGGCGAGGCGGGCGGGGATACCCACGCTGCGGCAGGCGTCGGCCAGAATGATGGAAAGCCCGGTGCAGCTCGCCAGGCCTTGGTCGATGGATTCCTGCGGGCTTTGGTTGGGGCGTTTGCGTTTGGTGCTGTATTTCACGCCGAGTTGTTTGAACAACTGGCGGTTGAGTGCCTGGGCGGCTTCGCTGGCGGTTTTGCAGTCCTTGACGATGTCGTGGCTCGGCTCGTGGAAGCTGGCCCGCCACGGGTCGCGCGGTTCATCGAGTTGGGCATAAGGCAGCACGCAGTCGAGAAACAAGGCGTCGGGCACTTGTTTGGCCCACGCATAGGCGTCCCGTGTTCGTAACGCAAGGCGCAGGTTTTCCAGCAGGAAGTCTTTTGTTAGGGAGCGCAGGTCGCGTTCCGGCATGCCGGCGACGAGAAAGGCAGCGGCCTTGGCACCGGGTTCGCCAAACTCCTGGCTGGCCGCCTCCCCGAAGCCGCGAATGGCTGCGGCATTGTCCCCAGCGGCGGCCAGCCGCGCGGGGTCAAGCGCGGCGGCGGCGGGTGCCACGGCGATGAGGAAAAGCAGGGTGCTTAGACGCATGGGCATGAGCGTAATGGGTGCGTAAAAGAACGTAAACCCTTTGTTTGCGCGCCATTTCTTCCACGTAGGCGCGCTCGTGAGAGCGCGGAGAAGGGGGCTCACGGATCGGACTGAACTTCCGGATCCTGATGCCATGGCAGGCCGGCGTCGGCGTTGCGTTGGAGATCGGCGATGACCTGAGCACCGAGCAGCAGGATCAGCGCGACCGCTTCCAAAGTGAAGAGGACGATGATAATGGTTGCCATCGACCCATAGATCGCATTGACCATCGAAATGTTGGTGTAGTAGGCGACCAACAAATGGCGGGTGATTTCCCATAGGATGGCGGCGGTGAGTCCGCCGGCGAGGGCCCGCCGGAACGACACTTTGGTTACCGGCATGATCTTGTAAAACAGCGTGAACAACAGCACCAGCCCGAGTACTCCGGTTAGATAGATGACCCCTCCGATGTGGTTCCGCATCATCGCATCGATTCTGGGAAACGGATGATGGATCTGGCTTTGGGCGTCGATGATCGCATTGGCGGAAGTGACGACGATGAGGCCGAGCCCGACGATGAGGATGAACAGATAGGGCATCAGCGCGGAAACCCAGAACTTGCGTTTGAGGGTCGGCAGCGGCCGATGGAAGATGATGGCAATGGAGTCCTCGAGCACCCGGAACGCCATCGAACTGAAAAACAGCAGGACTAACAAGCCGATCCAACCGACGAGTTTGCGGTTTTGGAGAAAGCCATCGAGAACATCGGATAGGGTGGGCACGAAGCCCGGCGCAATGAGGGCGACCTCGGCGCTGAGTGATTCCATCAGCAGACGCTGGTCAAAGAAATGGGAGAAAACCACCACCAGCACCGCCGAAAGGGGGATCAGCGACAGCATCATGTTGTAAGCCACCGCCCCGGTGAGAAGCAATCCGTGACTGCGCAGGAAAAAATCCCGCAGCACACGGCTGGCGAACCGAAGCAGCTTCAGCAGCAGAAAATTGCGTTGGGAGTGGCCGGGCATTGCAGATCAGGAGCAAGGAATCGGTAACCAGTAATCTGTGAAAGCAAGATATGGATCCAACTCCGGACTTGTCAACGCCGTTTGAAATCCTGACAACAGTGGAAGCCCTCCCAAACTCCGCGTGATTTCCGCCCACGATGATCTGACTGCCATTCCGCACATGCCGCCCAAGGACATCTTGGCGCTGGTGGCCGGCGGGATGACCACGCCAGCCGCGGTGCTTGGGCATTTGCCGCGGCGCTACGAGGACCGGCGCCGGTTTGATGTCTTTCCCAACCAGGCCTCGCCGGTCCCGGTGTGTTTGCGCGGCACCGTCATTGATGCCGCGCTGCGGGGCTTTGGGCACGGCCGGAGATTTTATGAAGCCATCGTGATGGATGGTGCGGGCGGGGTCTTTGGTAGCGGCAAAGTCACCTGCCGCTGGTATAACATGCCATTCATCCACAAACTGCTGGCCACCGGTCACGAAGTCATCGTGTATGGCAAGGTCAAGGATGCCAACGGCCGCCTGGTCATCGACCATCCGGAGTTTGAAATCCTCCGCGAGGATGATGATGCGGCGGCGGCGTCGATCCATCTCGAACGCATCGTTCCCATCTACAAAAACATCCCCGGCCTCGCCCAGCGCCGCCTGCGCGAAATCATCCACCTCCTGCTTCACCACACCGACCCCCTGACACTGGCATCCGCCGCCGACATCATTCCCGCTCCGCCCCGCTATCAGGCGCTGTGCGAGCTGCATTTCCCGCAGGCCATGGATCAAGCCCATGCCGCCCGCCGCCGCTTCGCGCGCGAGGAATTTTTCGTCCTCCAACTCAATGTCGTCTGGCGGCGTGCCCGTTATCATGAACGCGCGGGTCGCATCCTCGGCACCCGCACCACCTTGCTGAAGCGATTTTACCAAAGTTTGCCGTTCGACCTAACAAACGCGCAGAAGCGTTCCATCAAGGAGATCGTTGCGGACATGCGCGAGCCGCGGCCGATGAACCGATTGTTGCAGGGCGATGTGGGCTCCGGCAAAACCTTTGTCGCCATGGCGGCCATGTTGCTGGCCATCGATTCGGGGTGTCAGGCCGCGCTGATGGCACCCACCCAGATCCTTGCCGAACAACATTACCTGACCTTCCGCCGCTGGCTCGATCCGTTGGATATCCGCATCACCCTGCGCACGGCCAACCGCGAGGATGCCAGTCATCTGCCGTTGTCCGGCCCACCACAGATCATCATCGGCACCCACGCCCTGCTCTACGACTCGGTCTCCTTCCGCGATCTCGGCCTCATCGTGATCGATGAACAGCACAAGTTTGGAGTCGCCCAGCGTGCCGCGCTCGTCAGCCAGGGCTTGGTGCCGGACGTGCTGGTCATGACCGCCACCCCGATTCCGCGCACCCTGACCATGACCCTTTACGGCGACCTCGACGTTTCTCTGTTAGATGAAAAGCCGCCGGGGCGCGGCAAGATCGTCACCGCCGTGCGCATCGCCCCCAAGCAGGCGGATGTCACCCGCTTTATCAAACAACAAATCGCCGATGGCCGCCAAGCCTATCTGGTCTATCCGCTCGTCGATGAAAGCGCGACGGTCAAGGTTGAGTCCGCCGTGGAGGCCCACGAAAAATGGCAGAAGCGCTTGCGCGGCAGTGAAGTCGGCTTGATTCACGGCAAGCTCAAGCCGGAGGACAAGGAGGCGGTGATGCGGCGGTTCCGCGACGGCGGTATCGCGGCGTTGGTGGCCACCACGGTCATCGAGGTTGGCATGGACGTGCCGAATGCCAGCATCATGGTGCTGCATCACGCCGAGCGCTTCGGCCTGGCTCAGATGCATCAACTCCGCGGCCGCATCGGCCGCGGCGGCCACAAGGGGTGGTGCATACTTCTAACTGACGGCAAAAACCCCGAAGGTCTTGAAAAACTCAAAATCCTGGAGCGGACCTCGGATGGTTTTGAAATCGCCGAGGCGGACTTGCAACTGCGAGGCCCGGGTGACGTGTTAGGCACGTCCCAAAGCGGTCTGGCCGACCTCCGCTTCACGGATTTCCTGGCGGATACCGCGCTGCTGCGTGAGGCCCGGGTGCTGGCCGACTCCGTGCTGGCTGAGGACCCGGATCTAACCGGTTGTCATCACGCGCTGCGCGGGCTCATCCAACAACGCAGCGATGCCGATCCCCACTCCGGGGCCGCTTGAGGCATGCGCGTCACTGCGCATACTCGGCCCATGACGAAGTGGTTTCCCAGACCCGGACGCGCCGCAAGCGCACCCCGGGTGGCAGGCGATAGCTGCTGTGAGCGCGCCGGGCATAGGCGGTGAGGGCCGCCTGCGCGTGATCGAAGATCGTGCGCGCCATCAGTTCGGTGGTTGGATCCTGGTTGTCGAAGCCGATGACGCGTTCGCCGTAGAGTTGCTTGAAATCCTGATAGGCCGGGTCCGCCGTGTTCATGCAGAGGGCATGATCGAAGCCGTCGAGCCAATCGCCGACCGCATCCTTGATGATCTTGAAGTCACACACCATCTGGTTGTCGTCGAGATCATCCGCTTCCAACACAAACTCCACCTTGCGGGTGTGGCCGTGTGGAAAGCGGCACTTGTCCGGATGCTTGCTGAGCATGTGGCCGTTTTCAATTTCAATGGCTTTGCAAATGCGATAGGACATGGCTGGTTGTATGTTAGATAAGGCGCTCAGGTGCCCCTGGTGTTGCCGAAAAGGGTGATTTGCAGGCGGTGGCAATAGCGATAGCCGTGTTGTTTGCAGGCGGCCACCACAAAGTCCCGCCGCGCCGCCAGCACCTTCTCCGCCACGCCCTCGGGCATCAGCAGGACTTTCGCCGCCGGCACCTCGCAATCCAGCGACTCTAGCAATTGTTGGATTTCGCCGATCTGGTCCGCCGCGGAGACCACAAACTTGAGTTGATAGGGGTACGCCAGCAGCCACTCGCGGATGTATTGCGGGCGCATGCGGGATTGTTCATGGCGCTTGAGCCAGGCCGCGCCGGCGCGGCCCGCCGGGGGTGTCGAGTTGGCCAGTTTCGGGCTGATAGATGCCAGGTCGCAGCAAATGCCATCCGGCGGGATGGTGCCGGCGGTCTCGATGGTGACGTGGATGGCGGCCTCGGTGAGGCGGGCGGCGAGCTGATGGATGCCACGCATGAGGAGCGGTTCACCGCCGGTTAGGACGACATGCCGGCAGTGGAATGCCAGCACCTGTTGCAGCACCTCGTCCACAGTCATGTCCACGCCTTGGGGCGACCATGAGGCATAGGGCGAGTCGCACCACGTACAGCGCAGGTTGCAGCCGCTCACCCGCACGAAGACCGAGGGCATGCCGGTCAGTTCGCCTTCACCTTGGATCGAGTGGAAAATCTCGGAAATCAGCATGGGCTCAGGTGCACAGCGGGGATGCCGGCAAGGGTGGGGTTTGCTCATAGGTTGTGGGATCCGGCACGCCGGCTAACAAGAATGCCTCGCGCCGCTCGACACAAGTGCCACACCTCCCGCAGTGCCAGCGGCCGCCTTTGTAACACGACCAAGTTTCGGCATAATCGATTCCCAACCCGGCACCGAGCCCGGCGATGGCCGCCTTGTCCAATCCGATGAAGGGCCGCAGCAGTTGGATGCGGGCGTATGTTCCCTCGTCCATCGCCGATGCCATTGCGCGCATGAACGACTCCCGGCAATCCGGATAGATCGCATGGTCCCCGGCGTGGGCGGCAATCAGCAAGCCCCCGGCACCGATGCTTTCCGCGTAACCGGCGGCGATGGCAAGCATGATGCCGTTGCGAAAGGGGACCACGGTTTGTAGCATGTTTGCCTCCGCATAGTGCCCGTCGGGAATGACCCCGCCGGACACCAACAAGGCGGATTTGAAATGGTCCTTGATGAAATCCAACGCCACCACCTCATGCTGCACGCCGTTGCGCTCCGCATGCAGGCGCGCCCAGCCAAGCTCGCAGGCGTTGTGTTTTGCGCCGTAATCAAACGACAGCGCCGCCACCACCTCATGCTGCCGCAGCGCCGCATACAACGCCGTCACCGAATCCATCCCGCCGCTCAACAGCACGCAGACTTTCATGACTTGGCAGCGCTGGAATCCGGATAGGTTGCCTCCGTGGTCAATTGAATCCCGCCCCGCGGCGCAAAATCCCCGCGCACGATCATTTCCAGCGGCTGCAAGGCCTCCACCAAATCGTCGAGAATGCGGTTGACAATCTCCTCGTTGAACGCCGGTTGGTTGCGAAACGACGCCAGGTAAAACTTCAGGCTCTTGGTTTCCACGCAGCGCTCACCCGGCACGTACCGAATCACCAGCCGCGCGCTGTCCGGCTGCCCGGTCACCGGACACAACGACGAAAACTCCGGGCAATTGAGCGTGATCCAGTAGCGCCGGCCCACTCGCTGGTTCGGAAAGGTCTCCAACCGCGCCTCGTCCGGACTCGCCGGCAGGCGCATCTCAGGCTTTCCCAACAATGATAAATTTTTCAAATCCTCGCGCGCTGGCATGCCCGGAGTCTGCGAAAACCCATCCAAAAGGTCGATTCCTTTTTCCAACCGCACCCCGAAATGCAAAGTACTTCACCATTCCGAAATACCCGCAACATCAATATGCTGTGCCAGATTGTAGTTTAGACCACCATATATGGTTTGTTTGCCCTTGCTAGATTGCGTGGTAGCGGGTCTGCGCCTAATCTTGGGGACGCCCATTCCCTCTCGGGCATCACCTCCAACCCCTCCTGTCACCATGTATCTCAAGACTCTGGAAATCCTCGGCTTCAAGTCGTTTGCCGACAAGACCGTGTTTGAATTCGCACAAGGCGTCACCGGCATCGTGGGCCCCAATGGCTGCGGCAAATCCAACGTGGTCGATGCCATCCGCTGGGTGCTGGGTGAAACGTCTGCCAAGGCGCTGCGTGGCGATGAGATGGCCGACGTCATCTTCAATGGCACCGACAAGCGCAAGCCCGTCGGGCTTGCCGAAGTGACCCTCACCATGGCGGATTGCGAAGGCCCGCTGAAAGTGGATTTCAACGAGGTGGCCATCACGCGGCGGGTGTTTCGTGACGGGCGCTCGGAGTACCGCATCAATGGGACCCTGTGCCGCCTCAAGGATATCCATGACCTGTTCATGGACACCGGCATCGGTCGCACCGCTTACTCGATCATGGCCCAAGGCCAAATCGACCAAATTCTTTCCTCCAAACCCGAGGAGCGCCGCGCCGTGTTCGAGGAAGCCGCCGGCATCACCAAATTCAAACGCGAGAAAAAAGAAGCCCTCCGCAAGCTGGAATACACTGAGACGAACTTGCTGCGAGTTTCCGACGTGCTCGCCGAACAAGAGCGGCGCATGAATTCCCTCCGGCGCCAGGTCGCCAAGGCCCGCCGCTATCAGGCGCTGGCGGCCGACGTGCGCGTGCTCGACACCCATCTGGGCCACAAGCGCTTCATCGAGCTGACAGCCGAGCGCGCGGAACTCAGCGTTTCCATCCGGAGCTTGGAGGTGCGTGATAGCGAGTTGGAAAGGCAACTTCCCGCCAAGGAAGAAGCGGTGGCCGCCGCCCGCGCTGCGGCCCGTGCCTTCGAGGGCGAACTCGCCGAACTCCGGCAACGCCTCAACGAACATCGCAACGCCCTCAACTCCGCCGCCGGACGCATCGCCTTCAACCACGAACGCACCGCCGAACTCGAATCCCGCATCCGCCAAAACCACGAGGAAATCTTCACCACCCGCGAAAAGCTCGCCCAACAAGAATCCGCCGTCAACGCCGCCAGCGAGGCGCTCGACCAACTCAACCGCCGCATCGCCGAACAGGAAATCCTCCTCACCGATCATGAGACCCGCGCCCGCTCGACCCGCGCGGAACGCGAAGCCATCGAGACCGCCCTGCGCGAAAACCGCGGCGAAGCCACCCGCTGCCAAACCCTCAGCGCCTCCATGCAGGCAAAAATCGAAAGTGCCCTCGCCCAACTCGAAGGCACCCGGGAACGCGCCCGCCAACTCGCCGACGAGGAACAACGCCTCAGCCTCGAACTCGAGGAATTCCGCGCCGAACAAGCGCGCATCGCGGAGGACGTGGCGGCCACCGGTGCCCAACTCGCCACCCTCGAGGAGGCGTTCCACTGCGCCGAACGCGCCTATCAACACACGCGCGGCGACCTCGACGCCGCCCGCGCCGCCGCCACCGAAAGCCACAAAATCCTCACCCAACGCAGCGCCCGCCGCGACGCCGTGCTGCAACTCGTCGCCAGCGGCGAAGGCTTCGAAAAAGGCACCCAAAACGTTTTGGCCGGACTCGATCAGCCCGCCCACTTCAAGCCCGCCATCCACGGCGTGCTTGCCTCCTTCATCGAAGCGGATCCCACCTGCGTGCGCGCCATCGAGGCGGCCCTCGGTGCCAACCTCCAAGCGGTTCTGGTCCAGGATCAAGCGATTGCCGAATCTATCATCCAATGCCTCACCGAGAAAAAACTCGGCATCGCCGCGGTCCTGCCGGAATCCTTCATCGGTCACGCCACCAGCACCCAGATGGAAGCCCTGCCGCAAGGTGCCACCGCCTGGGCGCTCGACCGCGTCAAAGCCGACAAGCGCGTCGCCGCCACCATCACCCGCCTCCTTGAAAAAGTTCTCATCGTCCCGGATCTAAGCACCGCCTTGAACCTGCGCCCGGCTCATCCCGGCATCACCTTCGCCACCCCCGCAGGCGAGTTGTTAGGATGCAACGGCATGTTCCGCGGCGGCGTGGCCGCGGAAGGCAGCACCTCCGTGATCGAACGCGGCAACGAAGTGCGCGCCCTCCATGTCGAAATCGCCCGCCTGACAAGCGACGACGCTGCCGCGCGTGCCCGCGTCGCCGAGCTGGAATGCCGCCTCGAAGAACTGCGCGAGGAAGTGGAACTCTCACGCGAGCGCCTGCAACGCCAAAAGGTCGAT
>JBILFE010000664.1:0-2716 GCA_044351705.1 Luteolibacter sp.
TCCCCTCCGCATCCCCTCCCCCCCGCAATCATGCAACTCCACCTACCGGGCCTACCGCTGGCCGCCGTGACCAGCCACATGGCCTTCATCGACTGGCTGATGATCGGCGCGTATTTTTCCGTTCTGCTGGGCGTGGCCTGGTGGGTTGTTAGAAAAAACAAGGACACCGCCACCGATTATTTCCTGGCCGGGCGCAATCTCGGCTGGTGGGTTATCGGGGCATCAATTTTTGCCTCCAACATCGGCTCCGAGCACATTGTCGGGCTTGCCGGGTCTGGCGCGAAGGATGGCGTGGCGCTGGCCCACTACGAGCTGCACGCGTGGTGTCTGCTGGTGCTAGCGTGGGTGTTCGTGCCCTTTTACATGCGTTCGCAGGTGTTCACGATGCCGGAGTTTCTGGAGCGCCGGTTCTCGGTGGGATCGCGCTACGTGCTTTCGATTGTTTCCATCATCACCTTCATTCTATCAAAAATCGCGGTCGGCATCTTCGCCGGCGGCATCGTCTTCGGCACCTTGCTGCCGGAATTGCAAATGACCATCGGCGGCACCGTCATCGACAGCTTCTGGATCGGCTCGATCGCGGTGATCGTTCTAACTGGCCTGTACACCGTCATCGGCGGCATGCGGGCGGTGGCCTACAACGACGCGGTGCAAGTGGTGGTGTTGATTGGCGGCTCGGCGGTGCTGACGTTTTACGGCCTGCACAAACTGGGCGGCTGGGGCGAGTTGCGGCGGATATGCGGGCCGGACATGTTCAACCTGTGGAAACCGCTGGTGCCCGTCGGACAAATCGCCTCCTGGGCACCGGTCAAGGAACTCGACGCCTCCGGCGCCATCGTCAGGCAGGCGTGGTATTTCAATAACAACTTTCCGTGGCTGGGCATGGCCATCTGCGCGCCGGTCATCGGGCTGTGGTATTGGTGTACCGACCAGTACATCGTGCAGCGTGCGCTGGGCGCGCCGAATCAAAAGGTGGCGCGCGAAGGCAGCATATTCGCGGCGTTTCTGAAGTTGTTTCCGGTCTATCTGTTTATAATTCCCGGGTTGATTTGTTATGCGCTGGTAAAAAAGGATGTGATCCCGGAAATGACTGCGGCCTTTCATGAAAAAGGCTCGCAGGGAGCCTTCCCGATGATGGTCCAATACTTGCTGCCGGCCGGACTGCGCGGCATCGTGGTGGCCGGCCTGCTCTCCGCGCTGATGGGATCGCTCGCCGGTGTGTTCAATGCCTGTTCGACCCTCTTCACGGTGGATATCTATGAAAAGATCCGGCCCCAGGCCAGCCAGTCCGAACTGGTTAGGATGGGCCGCCTGGCGACGGTGGTGATGGTGGTCATTGCATTGTTATGGATCCCTGTGGTGAAGGGGGCCAACGGGCTCTACGAATACCTGCAAGCGGTGCAGGGCTACCTCGCGCCGCCGATCTTCGTGGTGTTTTTCTTCGGCGTGTTTTGGAAGCGCCTCAACAAACATGGCTGCTTCTGGGCCATGGTGGTCGGCTTCGCCATCGGCATCTTCCGCATGGCCGTGGACACCCCGATCACCCTCGGCCGCTTCAAGGAATATGATCCGGGCTCGCTGCTGTGGATCGTCAATAACATCAACTTCCAGTACTTCAGTATCCTCATCACCGTCGTGTCGGCCGTGGTGATGGTGGTGGTCAGCTATCTAACCGAAGAGCCCAACCAGCCGCAAATCCAAGGACTGACCTTTGCCACCGCCAGCGCCGAGGACAAGGCGCAGACCCGCGCGAGTTGGAATTGGATGGATGTGTTAGGCTCACTGGTGATCCTGGCCTGCATCATCGGTGCCTACATTTACTTCACCGGTTGAGCGCCCCCCCATCCAGCCACCCCGATGACCGCCATGCCTCACGCCACCGCCGCCCGCTTGGAATCCGCCGTGTGCTCGGTGCTGCGTGACCGGCGCGATGTCGTGCGACGGGTGCTGGCCTGCATGATTGCCGGCGGCCATGTGCTGCTGGAAGACTTTCCCGGCACCGGCAAGACCACCCTGGCCAAGGCCATCGCCAAGTCGATCAGCGGCACTGTTTTCAAGCGGGTGCAGTTCACGCCGGACTTGCTGCCATCCGACATTCTGGGCATCTCCGTATTCGATCCACACCGCCAGGAGTTCCGCTTTCATCCGGGGCCGGTTTTCACCGACATCCTGCTCGCCGATGAAATCAACCGCGCCTCACCCCGGACCCAAAGCGCGTTGTTAGAAGCCATGGGTGAGCGCCAAGCCACCATTGATGGCGAGCGCCACGATTTGGATGGCTTGTTTTTTGTCATCGCCACCCAAAACCCGGTCGAGTTCCGCGGCACCTATCCGCTGCCGGAGGCGCAGATGGACCGCTTCGCCATGCAATGCTCACTTGGCTATGTGAGCGCGGCGGAGGAAGCCGCCATTCTGTCCGATCAGACGCTGAGCCATCCGCTCGATTCACTGGTGCCGGCGGTGACACGGGAGGAAATGCTCGCACTCATGGCCGCCGCCAAACAAGTGCGCTTCAGCGACGAACTCCGCGCCTATGTGGTGGCGCTGGTGGCCGCCACCCGCGGCCGGGCGCAGATCCAACTGGCGGCCAGTCCGCGGGCGTCGCTCGCGTTGATGAAAGTCTCACAGGCGATGGCTTTGATTGAGGGTCACGATTTTGTGACACCGGAGATCATCCAACAGGTGGCGGTGGATGTCATCGCCCATCGTTTGGTGT
>JBILFE010000666.1:0-2715 GCA_044351705.1 Luteolibacter sp.
TCGCCGGCACCGACCCCAACGATCCGGACAGCTCGCTCGCGATCACGAGTTACACCAGCGTCCCGACTGGCGCGCCCACCACCCTCACCACCCTCACCACCCTCACCACCCTCACCTGGCAGTCGGTCATGACCCGCTACCATTACGTCGAGCAAAGCCTGGATTTGGTGTCCTGGTTCGACAGCGGCCTGGGGCCTGTTCCGCCCGCCGGCGCGACCACGACTGACGCGTTCACCCATGGCCATTCGCTGCAGCGCTTCTTCCGCGTGCGCGCCATGAATCCACTCGCACCGTAGGGTTGCTGCCAACCACCGGACCTGTAACGAAACGCTGAGGGCGCTGAGGTCGCGGAGGGATTCGCGGAGTCTTTTTTGCTGGAGATTGGCACCCGGTCGTCTGTCCCAGGGCAGCATTAAGCCCTAAATCCGAAGTCTATGTCAAAATATCCGATAGATTAACCACAGATTTCACAGATTACACGGATTGAAATAGGTTACATTTGCAACTTCTCCGAAGTTGCAAATGGTGAGAAGATCCAAACCAAAAAATCCGTGAAATCCGTGTAATCCGTGGTTTTCTTTCCCCCACTGTAGGAATTCAACTTCGGATTTCGGGTTATGCTCACCGAATAAAAACTCCAGCGATTTCCTCTGCTGGCTCCGCGCCTTCGCGTTTCGATCATCTTGTGAACATCTGTGCATCAAAAATGTGCCAATTCTTTTCCACCGAGCTCAGGAACTGTGAACATACCAGCGCCGCCGTATGCTAGTTAGCCATCGCCAATTTCAGGCTACTTTCTCAGCCTCCGGCTGCTGTTCGCTGGCGGCTGCGGAGCGTGATGTGAAAGAATCACCACGATGGACCCGTCTTAGTGATTTTGCTCGCAATGAAACGCTCCCTCCGCCTACTCCTCATCATTCTCGGCATCGGTGTGGTCGCGCTGCTCGCATGGCGCCTCTTTGGCAAGAAGGATATCGCGCTACCGGAATTGCAAACCGTGGCCGTGAAACGCGGCGACGTGTTTTCCAGCATCAATGCCACCGGCACCCTCGAACCCGAAGAAGTCGTCGACATCGGGGCTCAGGTCACCGGCCAGATCCTATCATTCGGTACCGACATTGCCGGCAAAAGCGTCGATTACGGCTCCCAAATTGAAGCCGGTGCCCTGCTGGCAAAAATCGATGACTCGCTCTATGCCATCAACAAACAACAGGCACAGGCACAGCTCCAACAGGCGCAATCCGCCGTGCTGTCCGCTGAAGCCGGGCTACTCCAGAGCAAGGCCAAACTCGAACAAGCCCGCGCCCAGCTCAACCAAGCCAAAAAAGATTGGGACCGCGCCGAAAAACTCGGCCCCTCGGATTCCCTCTCGCGCTCGGCGTTTGACACCTATCAAGGCATCTACGAGGCGGCCAAGGCCAACGTCGCCGCCGCCGAAGCCGGCTGCGAGGTCGCCACTGCACAGATTGTCACCAGTAAAGCCACCGTGATGCAGGCCCAGGCGGCCATCCAACTCGCCGACCGCAACCTCGGCTATTGCACGATCAACTCGCCGGTCAAGGGGATCGTCATCGACCGCCGGGTGGATGTGGGCCAAACCGTGGTGTCTAACATGAGCGCCTCCAGCCTCTTTCTGCTGGCCAAGGATTTGAGCAAAATGGAGGTTTGGGTCGCCGTCAATGAAGCTGACATCGGCAGCATCCATACCGGCCAGGCCGTGACTTTCACCGTCGACACCTTTCCCGGCATGACCTTTCATGGCTCCGTCAACAAAATCCGCCTCAACGCCACCATGTCCCAAAACGTGGTAACCTATACCGTCGAAATCAACACCGAGATCACAAGCAGGATGTGCTCACCGTGCCCAACGCGGCGCTGCGCTGGCGGCCGGATGACAAACAACTCGCCACCGGCGCGGAAAACCCGTTCAGCTCCAACTCCGCCAAAAAGGATTCTCCCAAGGGCGCTGCCAAATCCCCTGACCGGAAAAAATCCCGCAATGGGGTGCTGTGGGTGCTGGAGCCCAGCGAGCCGAACCACGTCAAGCCGCTCAAGGTGCGCATCGGAATCAGCGATGGAGTGGTCACTGAAGTCATGCCTAACAGCGATGCGGACCCCCTCGAAAACGTGCAGGTGGTCATGGCCGAACTGCGCGATGCCAGTGGCGCGGAAACCACCGAAACCACCAATCCCTTCACGCCGAAACTCCCCGGCCACGGCCCCAGAAAATAAGTCGCACCACCCGCTGGTGCTTGCTCCCATGAATCTCATCGAACTGCGCGATATCCGCAAAACCTTCTATCTCGGCGAGGTGGTGCTGCCCGTGCTCAAGGGCATCACACTTGACATCGCCAAGGGCGAACGGGTGGCGCTCACCGGCGCGTCCGGCTCCGGCAAAAGCACCCTCATGAACACCCTGGGTTGCCTCGACCGCCCAAGTTCCGGCGATTACCTCCTGGACGGCGAGGAGGTCTCCCGCCTCTCCAACGATGCCCGCGCGCTCATGCGCAACCAGAAGATGGGATTTGTCTTCCAAAACTTCAATTTGCTGGCGCGCACCACGGCCTTGGCACAGGTGATGATGCCCTTGATTTATGGCAAAACCTATCTGTCACAACGGGAAGCCAAACGCCGCGCCGCCGCCATGCTCGATCGCGTCGGCTTGGCCGACCGCATGGACCACCAGCCGTCGCAACTTTCAGGCGGCCAGCAACA
>JBILFE010000665.1:0-2715 GCA_044351705.1 Luteolibacter sp.
TCGGGACATCCTGCGGTCCGATCGGACCGCAGGATGTCCCGGCGGCGGAGCAGAGTCAGTGGGAATGGGGAGACGCGATTCAGGACAGGCCGCCATGGGTTAGAGCCAGCCTTTGCGGCGGCAGAACCAATAGGGAACGATCACCGAGATGATCATCAGGCAAATGGAGAACGGATAACCGAGTTGCCAGCGCAGTTCGGGCAGGACATCGAAGTTCATGCCGTAAATACTGGCCACCAGGGTGGGTGGCAGGAAGATCACCGCAGCCACGGAGAAGATTTTGACGATGGAATTCTGCTCGATATTGATCAAGCCGAGCGTCGCGTCCAACATGAAATTGACTTTGCTGGAGAGGAAGCCGGCGAATTCGGAGAGGGATTGCAAGTCGCGGGACACGGGTTTGAGGCGCGGATAGATCGGTGAGGCCGGGCCTTCGCCGGCTTCATCGAAGTCCTCGTGGCCGGCATATTGGACCAGGCGCGAGAGCGAGATGATGCAGTCGCGCTCGCGGGCGATGAGGTTGCCGCTGCGGCCGAGTTGGAAGATGGCTTCGCGCAGGTGGCTTTCGGATTCCTTGACCTGGGGCAGCCTGCGGAAGATGCGTTGGGAGAGTTCTTCGGTTTCCTTGGAAAGTCTTTCCAGAAAGTCCGCCTGGCGGTCGACGATGGTTTCTATCAACGCGACAAAGACCTGGTCGCGGGTGGTGCTGGCGCGCCGGGCAAACATGGCCGCAGTCTGGCGGAAGCTTTGCGGCTCGACGTCGCGGATGGTGAGCAAAAAGCGCCGCACCATCACGAAGCTCACTTCGGTGGATTCGGGTGAATCCGACTCGGTGCTGAACAGCAGCGGCGTGGTCATGAAGCGTGCCCCATCCTCACAATACAGGCGGCTGGTGCTCTCGATCTCGCGCATTTCCTCACGGGTGGGAAGGGCGATGCCAAGGGTCTTCTCAACCGCCACCACTTCCTCGGTGGTCGCTTTTAACAAATCGATCCACACCACATTCTCAGTCAGCGCCGCGGCTAAATCTCCCACTGGCACCGCCTGCTGCGGATAGACCGAAGGATAAACGAAAATGGACATGCCGGGAGAATAATCGCCAAGTGCCAACTGTCCAGCCCCGGCTTGAGTTCGACCGAAAATTGCCCGGTGCCAGACATCTGGCACCGGGCATGCGCGTCAAGATTCATCAGATAATCCTTGAACCCTCAGTTGTAATGGCCAAACGGCGTTTTTTCTTACAAGGATAATCAAAAGGTGAGGGTGAGTTTGAGGCCGCCGATGAGGTGTTGTTCTCCGACCACCCCGCCGGGGTAATCGCTCACCAGTTCGTCGTCGGCACAGACATATTTGATATACGGGGCGAGGGTCACACCCTTGCGGATGGTCCACGGCACGGTGATCATGGCATAACAGCTTTGATAGCCGTCGAGCTTTTCCCCGCTGGATTTCAATTGCAGCCCATGATCATCAGCGAGCCCAATGCCGACGGTGGTGACGATGTCCACACTGCTTGTGGGTTTGAAGGTTTTTGACAGGTTGCAGTCGAAATACCAGGCGTCATAGAGGTCGAAATCGCGGAAGGCGGTGACATTGGCGGTGATGCCGGCGATCACCTCAATGCTGGCGCCCAAGTAAACCTCCTGGGTGTTGAAATCGGTTAGATCGAAGAAGTTGTAATAGATGTAGCCGCCGCTGAGGGTGACCGGGCCGAGGGTTTTGGTGATGCCAAGGGTGAGATCGAGCTCATTGGGGGTGACATTATTGGCGTTGTCGTTGACGGTGGCATACCAGGCGGAGGCGGTGATGCCGAAGCCGTTGATGGTGGTGCTGAGGCTGGCGGAGGCTTCCACCATGTTGCTGCCCAAGTCCACGCCACGGAATTCGTAGATGGAGTTGTAGCCCAGGGCGGCGCTGCCGGTGATGGACGGGGTGTCGGCGGCAGTGGCCAAGGTGCTGGTGACCTCCCCCGCGCTGATGATGCAGGAGGAACCGGCGGCAAGCAAACTGCCGATGAATCGTGTGGATAATTTCATGAGTGTGTGTGGTGGGGTTGTTGGTACCCGCAGACACACTAAGCAAACGCCGTGCCAGCTTTTTTGTGTTAATCGGAAACGGATCCGGATGGCCAGCGCATCGGTCAGCGCGGGCGCGTCTATTTGAGGCCGTGTTGCCTGGCGAAGGCGTCCGCGGCTTCGATGGCGGCGGGGTCGGTTTTGGGCCAGGCATGATAGATTTGATTGAGGGTTTCGTCGCGGTCTTTACCGGGCGGCAGGGTCAGCGCCCACTGGGCGGCGGCTTCCGGTTCGTAACGGGAAAGGGTGGTGGCAGTGGTTTTGGCGGCGTCATCGGTGAGGGTGGCGAGGTGACTGCGGAGTGCGGCCAGGGTGGCGGTGCGTTCTTCCGGGCTGTTGGCGGCATTGACAATGTTAGAAATGGCATTGTTAGTATCCTTGAAGCCCAACTCGCCGATGCGCTTGAAGGCAAGCGCGGGATCTTGCACGGCAGTGCCTGAGAGCAGGCCGCGCTTGGCGTCGTCGGTGATGAGGTCGGGATGCTTGGGGGCCTTGGTGCGGACCCATTCGAGTGCTGCCAGCGGGTCGGTTTTGGCCCACAGGGCAAGTACGGGGGAAATGACATGGCCGCCTAAGCGGTCGTCCTTGAAGAGAGCGGCGGACTCAATGCAAAGTGTGAGCGCGGCAAGGGACCGGCGTT
>JBILFE010000668.1:0-2713 GCA_044351705.1 Luteolibacter sp.
CCGGGAGCACATGGGCCGGATTGTAGCGGCGCTCGGCGAGCGCCGGGAGCACATGGGCCCGCATCGGCTAGCGACGGTCATAGACCGCCGCTACAAGACCCCGCCGCATTGGCGCAAGCATGGCATGAGATCTTGCAACAACCTGAGAAACTACGCGAGATGGCCGCCGCCAGCCGCCTCGCGGCCGAGCAATTCTACGATGTGAGTGTCATGCGCGACCGTTTCCTGGAGATTGCGCGGGACGTTCTATCAGGTGGCGCGGGGCCGTTGCCCGCCGCCCAAGAACCGCGCGCCCACCATTTGACACCCGCAGAGAACCATCTATCCTGAAGCACCCAATGCCATCCCTCATCATCGATAACCACCGCATCGAAGCCCAAGCGGGAGCAACCATCCTGCAGGCCGCTCGCGCTGCCGGCATTGAAATCCCGACCCTATGTTATCTCGATGGCTTTGAGGCCGGTGCCTCATGCATGGTTTGCGCCGTCAAACTCAAGCACAACGGCCAGTTCATTCCGGCCTGCGCGTCGCGGGTCGTCGACGGCATGGAAATCGAACACAACACTCCGGAAGTGCGCGACGCCCGCCGCATGGCACTTGAGTTGTTGTTCAGTGATCACCTCGGCGACTGCCTGTCGCCCTGCCAACGGATTTGCCCGGCTCATCTCAGCATTCCCGCTGTCCTCAAGCACATGCGGGCCGGCGCGTTCGGCTTGGCCGCAGCCACCGCCCGTCACGATCTGGCCCTGGCGGGCATTCTTTGCCGCATCTGCCATCGCCCGTGCGAAAACGGCTGCCGGCGTGGCGTGCACGATGATGCCGTCGCCATCGCCGACCTCGTGGTGCATGCCATCGACACCGAACTGGCTGCGGGTGAACCGCGTTTGCCGGTTGATCCACCGCAGCTTCAGGGCAATGTCGCCATCGTGGGTTCCGGTTTTGCCGGCTTGAGTGCGGCCTGGTTTCTTGCCCAACAAGGTATCGGTTGCACGGTGATTGATGAAAACCCGCTGCCTGCGGCTGGCATCCGCGCGGCTTACCCCGCCCTCCCGCCCGGCCTGCTAGAGGCCGAACTCCAACTGCTCCAACTCAGCGGGGTCGCATTCCGCAGCTCAACCCGCATCCATGACGCCGCCGCTCTCGCCGCCTTGGCTGCCGAATTCGGCGCCGTTTTGCTAGCCACCGGCCCGTCCTCGCACCTGCAAGCGGCCGCTCTAGGCTTGGCCACCGATGGCCACAAGCTGGCGGCCGACAAACAATCGATGATGACTTCGCAGGTTGGCGTTTTCGCCGCAGGTCGCGCCGTGCGTCCGGGCGGCCAGCCGGTCAACTCGGTGGCCGATGGCAAGGCGGTGGCCGTTTGCATCCGGCAGTATCTAACTAACCAGCCGGTGCAGCGGCCGCCGAAGCCATTCAGTGTGTTCATGGGCAAGCTGGTGGATGAGGAAATGCCGGCTTTCATGCAGGCCGTGAGTGGCGCCGGGCGCAGTGATGCCAAGGCCATGGCCATTGATGTCGGCCGTGCCATCGAGGAATCCAACCGCTGTGTTCACTGCAATTGCGCCAAGGCCGACGTTTGCAAGCTGCGCCAGCTCGCCACCGACTATGACGTCAACCTGCACCGTTTCACCAGTGGCGAACGCATCCGCTACCAGCGCAACGTCGAGCATCCGCTGGTGAGTTTCGAAGCCGGCAAGTGCATCCGCTGCGGCAATTGCATCAAGGTGGCCGGTGACCATCAGGAGGCGCTCGGCCTAACATTCATCGGGCGCGGCTTTGATGTGCATATCGGCGTGCCCTTCCATGAATCGATGCGCGACGGCCTGCTGGAAGCCGCCCGCGCCGCCGTCGCCGCCTGTCCCACCGGCGCTTTGACGCTGCGGTGAGGTGGCGCTACTCGGCTGCCGGCTTTTCGCCTTCGACACGGCCATGAGGAAGATGGAAATGGCCGCCATCACCAGACTCTCTGCACTCCATAGGCATCGAAAATTGCATCGGAGCTTAGAATGGTGCTGCCTTGGGTTTGGCATTGGGCCACCAGCATTCGATCAAAGGGATCCCTGTGGTGAAATGGCAAATCCTGAATGCATCGACAGTGCTCGGGTTCAATAGTGAGGAGCATAATCCCTTGTTGCTTCAGCCCGCCGGGGATGCAGTGTTCCCAATCATTGGGCAACTTGAAATCGGTATAGCCACCGACGCTCATTTTCAGGCCGATCTCCCACAAGCTGACCGTGGAAAACTCCAAATTCGTCGCCTCATCAAGCAATACCTCGCGCACGGTTCTTGGCAACCGCCTCGGAAGGAAGGCAAACCACAGAATGGTCATCGTATCTAGCAGATAGTGCCCCTTGCTCATAATCGTGGTTTATCAACTGTTCCGGGCACCGCGGATGGGCCGCCGTAAAAATCCTGCGCGATTTGCGCTTCGAGTGCCGGATCGAAAAATCCATCGAGCTTCACTTTGCGCGACGCGAGAAATCCCAGCACCCGCTTCGGGCGTTCCGCTTTCTCAGCCACAATGCGAGCCACCCGTTTTTCACGCCGGGCGATGATAACTTCCTCGCCGCGTTCCGCTGCCGCAATCAGTTTCGAAAGCTGGGTTTTCGCTTGATGGATGGTGACTTGCATGACGAGAGCAACTTAGCCATCATGACTAAGTTTGTCAAACCGTTTCCCGCGACCACCGGCGGAATCCGAGAGTTCTTGGAGT
>JBILFE010000667.1:0-2713 GCA_044351705.1 Luteolibacter sp.
GACCACCACCTGTTCCTGCGGCAGGTGCGCCATTTGCGGACCGAAATATTCGAGGATGCGTTCCGGGGTGTCGAGCGCCGCGTTGTGGAGTTGTTCGCGGGCGACGCGGGTGCCGAGTTCGAAGGCGGCAGCGAGTTTGGATGCCTTGGCCAGGCCGAGGCCTTTTTCCTTGGCGAGTTCCGACACGGGCATGGCACCCAGCGCTCCCATTGAGCCGGACTTGGCGATGAGGTCGCGGCCGATGTCGATGGCGCTGTAGCCCTTGCTGCCGCTGCTGATGAACAGTGCCATCAACTCGGCATTGGTCAGCGCGGCGGGACCCAGCAGGACCAACTTTTCACGCGGGCGATCCTCAAACGGCAGGTCATGAATCCGATCACTCATTGCCCTGCCACACTAGCGCCCAAGCAGCACCTTGGAAAGCACAAAATAAAATGCCTCAGTAGCGGCTCGCGTCGGGCAGCACCAAGGTATAGGGCGGGTTCCACAGCGCCTTGGGAAACGCCCGCGGAAAAAGTGCCGCAGGCTCGGGCGTGGCAGTTAGACGGCCGGCCTTGCTATAGTCAAACGGCTTGAATCCGATCAACATGGCGGGCGAGCCGGGCTTGAGGTTGAAGTCGCCATTGGCCGGGTCGATGAACTGCGGGTCAGCGATGATCGACCCTTCGTCCTGTCCGCTGCTTTGCCATTGTTCCCATGACTTGTCGCGGAACTTCACCGGCAGGCCCGCCGCGTTCCAGTACAGATTGTTGCGCAGCAAACAACTCTTCACCGGCCAAGTTGGCCACACCTCGTCGACCAGATCGCCCACCGTGAAGTAGATCAAATTATTCTCGACGGTCATGGAGCGGAAGTTTTCGATCCGGCCGCAGCGCAGCAGTGGTGCCCCGGGATCGATGATGGGCCCGAAAATGTTGTTGCGCGCGATGTTGTCGCGGCCGTAGTTCACGTTGAAGTCATGGGTGGTCACGTTGTAAACGAGATTATCCTCACAGGTCCAGCCGCTGCTGCCCTCGTCCAGATAGATGCCAACCGCCCATGGCAAACCTTCCAGATTGTACAACACGTTGCCGCGCATCACCGAGTCCGGTTGCAAGCCCAGGGTGTAAATGCCCGCCCCGTCGGTGAGCACCATCTGCGGCGCATCATGGACGCGGTTGTAGTTGATGACATTACCGTGGTTGGGCGTGGCACCATACCCCCATGACCAGCCCATCGAGATGCCACTGTAATAGAGGTCATAGATTTCATTGTGCTCGACGACAAGATGGTGGCCAAAGCCGGCCCAGACACCGACCGCATCCGGGTGCATCCGCCCCAGGTGCGCTAACAGGCAGTCACGCACCGTGTTGTAGCTGGTGAGAACATCCTCGTCATCGCTGCGCGTCTGGCCGATCTTGACGCCTCCACCGCCGATGTCGCTGAACTCGCAACTCTCGACGAGATCGCGCTGGCAACCATCGCCGAGTTCCAGGCCGTAGCCACCCAACCGCGTGAAAACGCAGGCGCGGAATGCGCAGTCGCGCGCCCCCTCGGCATGGAGTGCCGCAGGCAGGGTCGATTGTGCCTGTGGCACGCAGTGGCCCGATGCTGGCGTGGTCCAGTTGCTGTGTGTGAAACCGAGCCCCCGGAATGTCAGATTCTCAACCCACTGCTTGGCGCTTGCATCACCCTTGATGTCTAACAATCTAGCAAGGCGCGGGGCGATGACCTGTGTGCGTTCCGGGTCCTCGCCGGGCAGCGGCAGATAGGTCAGTTCGCCACTTTTGCGGTCCAAGTACCATTCCCCTGGCAATTGCGCCTCCTTGACATTCTCGACCAGATAGCGGGTCCCCCGGATGAGCTTGTGCGGAGTGCCGCCGGCGACGCCAGCCAAGCCATCCGCATCGTTCACATCCTCCAACCGCAGGCGCGAGGTGGACCATTCATGAAACGCCAGCACCTCAACGTCCGTTAGATTGTTCCAGGTGGACTTCAAATCGTCGGCGGCGAAGTGGAAGCGGTCGTGCAAGCCTTGCGGGTGGTCGGGGCTCGAAGGGGCGACGGCGCTCATGTAATAATAGCCTTCGCGCGGGAGGCGCGGACGCGCGCGGCGCTGGCCATCAACGAAAAGCTGGGCAAAATCCCATTCCCCCGCCGCGACCTCCGGCAGGGTCACAGTCCAGCGCCCGGCGTTGACTTGCCAACCCGTGATGCGTCGTCCACCGCTGAGCACCGGATGTTCTCCAGGCATGGCGGCATAGGTGATGGATTGTCCGGGTTTGGCACCATCATCCACACCGAACACCACGGTCGCGGCGAGCGGATACTGCCCTCCGGCCAACCAAACCGTGATGTCTTCATTCCCGTTATTGCGCTTCCATTCGCGCACTTGGTCCCTGGCCTGGGCCAGCGTCGCCCATGGCTCTTGCCGGGTGCCCGCAGCGATATCGTTGCCATCCGCAGCAACGTAGAAATCCTTGGCGCTGCCGCTGATGATTGAAAATAACAGTAATAACGCAGGAGAAGAAAAACGCATGTCGCCTCTACGGGCGTGGCCCCGGCATTCTTTCAGGTTCCTTTATCATTTGGAAGCTGGGACTGCCGTGGTGATCACCACCGGTTCCGCAGGGAGGCCGGGTGCGGTGACCTTGAGACGAATCTCCCCGGGGCTGCGACCGGCTTTGACCACGGCCAGACACAACCCGTGAAACGCCTTGTGCTGACTGGCCTT
>JBILFE010000670.1:0-2700 GCA_044351705.1 Luteolibacter sp.
ACTGAAGCACTGAGGACCACCATGAAACGCACGGATTAGAGGGATGGAATCGGTTAGCATTGGGGTGCGGCCATCCGACTCGTAAAGGCTGAAACACCTGCTCCATTCCTCGGGTGGTATTGCAAGCGCATCCAACCCGTGCCACTCCCGCGCCGTCCGGTTGAACAGCACCCGTTTCCCATCGGCGTACCATCGAGGTGCAGTAGCTGACAACTGGCGACATAGTGCTCCACGAGGATTCGTATTTGTTCAGCGTTCATGGAGGAGGTGGCTGCCTTCAGCACCCGAGTTGGCAGCGATGACAGGGCAAGCAACCCTGTCTGCAAAACTTGCAGCCCGTGCCCATCGCTCTGTCATCGATGCAACCGGCTGAAACCCTTTGGCAGCAAGGGATTGGTTGATACAAAGCCAATTGGCACGGGGTTTGCGACGCTCGCAAGGTATGACCGCGAGGTGGCACCATGGCAACCCTTGATCCACCCGTTATCACCCCGATGTATCACCCGTACCTACCTAACAGACAGCCATGAAACGCATGCACTTCACTGCCCTCGCGGCCACCTTCCTCGCGCTCAACGCCATTCCCGCAATGGCTGCAACTTCCGCGATCCCCTCCTTTCCAGTGGGATCGCTTTCGGCGTACCCAACGGTCGTGCAAACCGGCACCAAGCCCACGCTCACCTGGAGCATTCTCTATCCGAGCACGGTGCCCGATCTGGTGACGATCAACCCGCCCGGAACCATCGAGTCCAGTAGCAATTCAACCTATGCCGACGTTAAAGTCGTCGGCGCCGAAACCCTGTGCAACACCGGTTGCACGACGCTGGTGAGTTTGACGCCCCAGAACGAAGCCACGCAGATGATCGCCGCCGCCTGCCAACAATTGTTCCGCAGCCGCCAGACCACCTCCGCCCGGCCGTTTGACAAATACTTCGCACGGCTCAAGTCCCTGCGGGCCAACTTCCAGAATCCCAAAACAAATTCCCTCTTCGACTTCAACTTGAACGAGGACACTAGCGATTCCCTCAGTCCGTTTCACAACGTTGACAGGGGCGGTAACGGACAAGCGGCCACCCCCGTGACAACCATGCCCCCGGCCCTACCGGTGGAAGCCCGTATAAGCTTCAACGGCGGTGCCTACCAACAGTTGTTCTATGGCACCCAGAGCGACATCGACCCGGCCCACACGGCCTATTTCAAGAAGCTGGTCAAAGGCGACACCCTCGACTTCGGCGGGCGCTATTTGCTCAACGGCGCCTGGACTCCGTTTTACACCACGCGCAGTTCCAATCTGCAGGTCGTGGCCCTGGTCAACGGCCAGATGCCGCCCACCCACTACCTGCTCTATCGGCAGGCCTTCGTGGCCAGCTATTTGAAACCCTATCTGGATGCCTCGGGCAGGGTCAGAATCGGCCCGCTCAGCGTGCTCATCCTCATGGAGTTGGATAACAGCGACCACAGCTCGGGTTGTTTTGATTATCAGGACATGGTCCTGCTGGTGACTTTGGCCGCCAAAAACAACAATGGAAATGGCAACAATATCGACGGCGTCGATAGCTCCAACCCCGGCAATGGTCATGGCGGACCCAACGGCACGGTCGATCCCTCGGGCGGCGTCGATGACGAAATCATCAAGAAGTGAACTCCAAACTATAATGGAGTTCAACCGACAAAAAGGCCCGACAAAAAGGTCTTGACGCTCCGGCGTTGTGCTACAAGTTTGTAGCCACATGCGAACCGCCACCGTCAGGGACCTCCGCAACCACTACACCAGCCTGCTCGGCTGGATCCGTGCGGGCGAGGAAATTGTCATCACCCAACGCGGCAAACCCGTCGCCCGGTTGATTCCGGAAAACCCGGCGAAACCCGGGAAAGTCAATTGGGCGGCGGCACCTGAAATTACCCGCGACCGCAGTGGCGAACGGGTCCTCACCGCCGCTGAATCTTCGGAATTGATTCACAATGCCGCAAGTCTATGGTAACCGCCGCTGATACCAGCTTTCTGTTTTCACTCTTGCGTCTTGTGTCTTCTTGTCTTGTGTCTTCAACCCGAATTTTGAAGTTAGTTCCGTGATATCCGATAGATTAACCACGGATTTCACGGATTGAAATAGGTTCAAGTCTTGTGTTTCCTCCCCCCATGCGCGTCCTGGCCATCGATCCTGCTGTTAGAAACACCGGCTACGCGGTGCTCGAAGGCAATGCCCGCACCCCCAGGGTGCTCACCTATGACGTCATCTCCATCCCTAACAGACTTGCGCAATCCGCCGCACTTTCCGCCATCCGCACCCATCTGGTCGGGGTGATCCAAACCTATCAACCCGACGAGGTCGCCGTCGAGGGCATCATCTACGTGCAGTCCCACCAGACGGCCATTTCGATGGGTGCGGCCCGCGCCGCGGCCCTCATCGCCGCGGCCGACCACGGCCTGCAAGTTTACGAATACGCCCCGCGCAAGGTCAAAATGGCGGTGGTCGGCAAAGGCACCGCCGACAAAAGCCAGGTCGCCTTCATGGTGCGTGCCCTGTTAGGCCTGGCGCAGACCCCGCCGCCCGATGCCGCCGACGCCCTGGCCATCGGTCTGGCCCATCTCCAAGCCGCCGATCCGCTCAAGGCCAGGCTGCTTGACCGGCGCTTGGTCTAGTGTAGTCCGTCCTACAGAGCGCATTATAAGTCGTTCGATTTCCGATTGATGATTGT
>JBILFE010000672.1:0-2693 GCA_044351705.1 Luteolibacter sp.
CATCATCCACCGCCTCCACGCCTAACAAAACAAGCAGGCCGGGACCGATCCGGCAGATTTGCCGTCCGTCCACCGTTACCGACGCTTCCCGCACCCGTTGGATCACCGCTCGCATGCGGTTAGCTTGAAAAATCTTGGGCACGGTGCAAGCATATAGAATCGAACATCCATGGAGTTCTTGAACAGCCAAAGATGTTGTCGCCAGGTCAAATTTCTTGTCTTGGGTCTTCAAGTCTTGCGTCTTGGGTCTGAGGCGAAGCCTCGCAGGACTTGTTCGCGGTTGTTCACAGGATATTCACCGGGTGCCAAGATTGACCTCGGCGCGGGATTTCTGCATGTTGCTTTTCTGCATGGCCGACGACTCAAAAACCTCCGCGACAGTTCCGCAAGCGCCTTCACTCCAACAGGGAGCTTCGGGAGTGGGGGATGTCACGCGGGCGCTGCCACATGCCTTGGGCCCGGAAAAAAGTCTGTTGTCATCCATGTTGCAGGAGCCGCAGGAATACATCGGCGTGGCCATTGAGGAAAAGCTCACCAAGGAACATTTTTATCTGCCGGCGCATTCCACCCTGTTTGGGTTTTTGCTGGATCGCTTCGCGGAAGGTCGCGAAATCGAGCTGGTCTCACTCGTGCAGCGCCTGTTGGACTTGGGTTTGCTAGACCGGGTCGGCGGCCCCGCCGCTCTGACGGATCTGTACACGTATGCGCCGAGTCCCGGCCATTTCCGCCACCACCTGC
Organism: Luteolibacter sp.; assembly: GCA_044351705.1. GTDB lineage: Bacteria > Verrucomicrobiota > Verrucomicrobiia > Verrucomicrobiales > Akkermansiaceae > Luteolibacter. Next base: position 739 of record JBILFE010000672.1, read on the forward strand.
AACTCGTCAAAGACAAGTTCGTGCTGCGCTCGATCATCCAGAACTCCAACGAGGCGATTGCCCAGGCCTACGATGCGCCGGATGAGGTGGCTGCTTTGTTAGATTCGGTCGAGTCGAAAGTGCTGGCGATTCGCGAGGGCGCGGAGTCCAACAAGGAGCACAGTTTGAAGGAATCCGTCAACGCGGTGCTTGATCAGTTTCAAGCGTTGCTGGCGGGGGAAAAGAAAGCGCAGGGACTGGCGACGGGGTTTGACGAGTTGGACCGGATGAGCTCCGGACTCAAACCGGGTGAAATGTTCGTCATTGCGGCCCGTCCCTCGATGGGCAAGACCTCGCTGATGATGAATATTGTGGAGCACGTCTGCATCAATCTATCGCAGCCGTCGATGGTGTTTTCGTGTGAGATGAGCGCCCTTCAATTGGTGCAGCGGCTGATCTTTTCCAAATCCAAGTTTGCCATCAGCCAATTATCACGCGGCTACACACCTAACAAGGGCGACTTGCAGCGCGTGCAGCGCGCGGCCTTGGAAACCGCCGCCGCCAAGTTGTTCATTGATGACACGCCGGGAATTTCCATCAACGAGTTGCGGGCCAAAGCCCGCCGCAAGAAGCGCGATGAAAACATCCAGTTCATCGCCATCGATTACCTGCAGTTGCTGAAGTCGCGCACCAAGCAGGCGGAGAACTCGCGGGAGCGTGAGATTGCGGAGATTTCCGCCGGCATCAAGGGCCTGGCCAAAGAGCTTTCCATCCCGATCCTGATTCTCGCCCAGCTCAACCGCGGCCCGGAAAACCGCACCGGCAAAAGCCTGGGCGTCCCGCGCATGTCCGACTTGCGCGAGTCCGGCGCGATCGAGCAGGACGCGGACATGGTCGGCCTGTTATACCGCACCGCTTACTATGCGGAAAACCAGGAGGAAAAGGATGCCGAAGAAGGCAAGGCGGAATTGGTTCTGGCCAAAAACCGCAACGGTGAAACCGGCCACATTCCTCTCACCTTCATTGCCAATCTGATGCGATTCGAGAGCGGACCGCCCGCGCAGGAAGAGAGGGAGTAGTAGGGTTATACCCTATAGCATAAAGACGATCTAAGCAGGTAGGGTAGCAGACGACCAACAAACATCCCTACCATGAAGACACCTAGATATCACCGCGTTACCATCATTGGACTTTGCATTCTGATAGCTGAAGGGGTTGGCGTCCCGCCCGCCCGCGGCCAATCTGACAAGGTTGTATCGAGCTACGGCCCGATCAATCAGGACACCACCTTTGACCAAATCAAAGCCGGGCGCATGGCGGTAAAGGCCGAGCGCGCCCAAGAGCACAAAAAATTGCTCTCCGCCCGCTATGATCTCACCGCCAAGACCGCCGCCGAGCATTTGATGTCAGGTGGCAAACCCATTCCGGTGGGGCCTACCGCCCACCTCGAGGGGACCTCCTGGGAAAAATTGGACAAGCTCTCCCCGGATCAAATCAAAGCGCAGGGGTTGTTCCCATACAAACCGCTGCCGTTCGCCGACCATGCCGAAGGGGGCATGCTCTTTCCTGAGATGATTACCAAAGTTCTGCCCAGGCTGGTTCGTTTCGATTTGGATTTCGACTTGCCCGAATGGATCCTTCCGGATGCGGCGCCTGCGATTTATCTGACCACGCGGCCGGATCTAGGGGACGTGGCAAAGGGCCGGCTCATCACCATCGACAACTACTACGAGATCTTCAACGGTCAGCTCAATCCCAAACAATTGGAAGGCTTGCGCCTGTTGGTGAGCCAGTTTCCGCAACAACAATTCAACGCCACGGAGGACCGTCGAACCGAGCGTCCCAGCCTGGGCGTGACCTGCTTCGATTGCCACGCCAACGGCCATGGCAACGGAGCCAACCATTTGGTGGGCGACATTCGACCCCAGGAATTCAGACACCGGATAGACACGCCGACGCTTCGCGGGGTGAATGTC
>JBILFE010000673.1:0-2692 GCA_044351705.1 Luteolibacter sp.
GCTCACCCAGGTGGCCCAACACGCCGGGGTGCCGCTCCGCGTGACCGCCGAGGGATCCCTGCTGTGGCGGGTGGGCGGATGCCCGGCCATTCTCAAGAAGAATGGCGAACTGACGCGCTTTCCCATCGCCATGGCTGTCGAGCGGCGGCGGGAGGATGTGCTGCGCCTCGGGTTCCGCCGCATCTGGCGCACCCTCGGTGAACGCTTCTATGATCCCACGATGACGGGCACCGCCTGGCTTGCCCTGCGCGAAAAGTATGAGGCGCTGGCCGTCGCATCACGGGACTCCAGGCAGTTTGACCGCATCGTGGCTTTGATGTTAGAAAACCTCAATGCGTCGCATCTTGGATTTGTCAGTGTCGTCTGGCCGCCTGCCAATTGCGAGCCGCAAGCAGCGGAGGCGAGTGCCCACCCGGGCTTGGTGTTTGGTGATGACCCGGGCGATGGTCCGTTGGTGATTGCGCGGGTTATATCCGGCTCGCCAGTTGCCAGCCTTGAGCAGGCGCCCCGGCCGGGAGAAATCGTGACACGCATCGCTGGCGAGAATGTGACCACCGGCAGTCCGCTGCAGCGGTTTTTCCAGGGTGCCATTGACCGTCCGATTCCATTGGTGTTGCGAGCTGCCGACGGACGCGAGCGGGTGATCGAGTTGCGCGGCATCGCTTATGCCAAGGCCCGGGCACTGGCCCATCAGGCGGAGGAGGCGCGTTACGCCGCCCTTGCCAGCGACCCGCCGGCCCCGCGCGTCATCTATCTGCCGTTGCCGGACATGCTGGCGGAGTCAATCCAACATTTGGAATTGGAAATCTATCGGGCGTCACTGGACTGCGCCGGACTCATTCTGGATCTGCGCGACACGGGTGGCGGCACCACTGCGGACCGATTGTTGGCCGTGTTTTGCCAGCCAAACCACGCGTTCACCATTCCGCGTGATGGCCCGCCGGGTTATCCGATCGAACGCCGCGGCCACCCGGTGTGGAACCAACCCGTGGTGATTTTGTGCAATGAAAACACCTGCTCCAACGCCGAAATCTTCTGTCATGCCATGCAGCAAACCGGCCGCGCCGTTCTCATCGGCTCCCCCACTGCCGGCTGCGTGGTTTCCGCAGTGGATGAAGTCATTCCGGATCTGGGTCACTTGCAAGTCCCGTTTCGCGGGTGGTTTGATGTCACAACCGGGGAGGATCTCGACGCGCAGGGGGTGGTTCCGGATCACACGGTGGAGCTTGGTCCCGCTGCTGAAGCCGCCGGCCAGGATCCGCAATTCCAGCGTGCGCTGGCAGTGCTCCGCGCCACTTTGGCCAAAGCGCCCCGGCCGGTTGAAGCACGAAGGAATCGATAGAGGATAGAGGATAATAGCGGCGCGGTATCATCCGGTATCGACAAAAAAACCGGGATGGCCTTGCGGACATCCCGGTGGAAATTCTAACCCAAGCCGCGATTATTTCTTTTTGGGCGGTTTGATGACGGGCTTGATATCGGCGCCCCAGATAGTGTTTTCACCGGTATCCAACAGGGTTTTGCCGGCACCCACCGACACCTTCTTGTCTTCGCGGATATCCAACAATTTGACGCTGGCATCGAGATAAACCATGACCGCCTTGCCGTCCAACGGATCGGCGTCGAATTCGCCCTTGCTGCTGTTGTTCAACAACGGGGCAACCGCGATCATGCGGTTCGGATCATCATTGCCGAGGGCGGCGGTCCCGTTCATCATGTAAGCATAGCCAACCTCGCCGGCCTTGAGACATTCGGTGCCATTCATCTTATTGTCGGGAGCCTTTTTGGAATTCGAGGTTTTGGCATAGAACGGATCTTCCGCCTTGATGACCTTGGCGGCGATGAGCTGGCGGAAATAGTCGTTGGCCGTGTCGCCACTCAGGCTGAGGGTGGTTCCGGTTCTTTCGGTGACGGCTTTGGCCGTCTCCTTGTCTGGAAAGCCCCCATACTCGTTATTGAATTCCATCATCGATTGCATCATTTGCTTGCCATTGTTGATAGCCACCATCTGGTCGCCCTTTTTGATCATTTTGATCAAGCGTGGAGCGGTGAGTCCGGCGAGCGAAACGATGATGACGATAACGACGAGGAGTTCCACCAGGGTGAAGCCTCTTCGCTGCGGGGTTGAATGCATTTTCACGGTTTTATGTTCTATTTTTGGTTATTTGAGGGAGGATTGCCGCCGCTATTCTTCAGTGCCAAGCGGATAAAACATCCACCTGTCATCGGGCTGCACGCATGGTACTGCTCATACCGACGGGGGCAAGGGTGAATTTAGCGAATTTCTAAAATTTCTGATTGGCGGACTGAATCTGACAAAATGGGAAAAGCCCCATGAGCGATCCTAGGTGTTGCCAAATCCGATCTCAGGCCGCATAATGGGCGCGTGAAAATTTTCAAGGCCGTCATCACAGCCGCTGGCAAAAACCAACGATCCCTGCCGCTCCAGACTTTGGTGGATCGGGACGGTGAGACAAAATCCGCGCTGGCCATTCTCGTTGAGGAAGCGATCAGCGCCGGGATTGATCAGATTGCCGTCATCATCAGTCCCGGAACGGAAAAGTCCTATACCGCGAGCGCCGGCCCGCATGTCCGGCGGATGCACTTCATTGTGCAACCCAAAGCCATGGGTTACGGCCACGCCGTCCACTGTGCCGCGGAATTCACCGGCGACGATGCGTTTCTCCTGATG
>JBILFE010000674.1:0-2691 GCA_044351705.1 Luteolibacter sp.
GTGGGCGCGCAGGCGTTCACAGGCTTTGTGCAGCAGTTTGCACAGGATCGGCCAGGCGCGGTCGGGGGTGCGGCTGGCCGGTGGCAGCACGTGGGAGTGGCTGATGGATTTGCGGGCGGTGACGAGGTCGGGGATTTCATCGCCGCGCAGCAAGTGCCACAGACGCTCGCCAAGAACGCCGCCCCATACGCCGCGCAGCACCGTCTTGGGTACCGCACACAGGCTTTCCACGCTGTGGATGCCGGCGGCATGCAGGCGGCTTTCCATGTTGCGGGCTATGCCTGTTAGGTCGCGCAGGTTGAGGCTGTGAAGGACGCCGGGCAGGGCGTGTTGCTCGATGATGAAAAGCCCGTCGGGTTTGCGCATCTTGCTGGCGATTTTCGCCAAATATTTGTTAGGTCCGGCACCGATGCTCACTTTGATGACTGGTGAGACGGCGCTGGCCACGGTCGCCTTGACGCGTTGACCGATGGCTTCGACGGTGGCGGGGTCGCGGAGGTTGTAGGGGAGCCAAGCCCACATTTCATCGATGCTGAGGACCGCCTCGACGTGGATGCAGTCCTCGACGGCTGCGATGATTTGGTGGTGGTAGCGGATATATTCCGCGGGTTTTGATTCCACAATGGTGATGGCCGGGCAGAGGATTCGTGCGTCGCTGATGCGGGTGCCGGTCTTCACACCAAAAGCCTTGGCCTCATAACTGGCCGCAATGCAACAGGAACTTTCCGCCATCACCGGTGCCACGCCGACCGCCCGTCCGCGCAGGGCAGGGTCAAGGTGTTGCTCGACCGATGCGAAGTAAGAATCGCAATCGACGAACAGGGCTGTAAGCGGCCGCTCCACAGCCGCAACCCATGCAGCCGCCCTGATGCCAAGTCAACCAAATAGTTCAGATGAACATCTATAAAATGCAAAAGGTTGGAGCGCGGGAAGGAATCGGTTGCGGTGCCTCAGGGGCACCGTTCCATGAAGCGCGGTTGTACGAGCCGGCATTGCGCTCGCTAGAAAAAGTGGTGGTGCCGAGCCTGGCCATTTTTGAGGTGCAGCTTTACGAGCCGGCAGCAATAATTTTTGATAGAGCTTGAAACCGGGAGTGGGAGGGGCAGATAGTGGGCCGTGGGTTTGCAGGTTGTCATAAATTTCAAGGTGCTGGATGAAAGCGACGACTGGATCGTGGTGGACAAGCCGGCGCCGTTGATTGTGCATCCGGCCAACCGCAAGCCGGAGCCGACCTTGTTAGGTGGGATTGAGCAATTGTTGGCGTACGAGGTGGGAAACGGGGCGAGTCTGGGGATAGTGACGCGGCTGGACCGGGAAACGAGCGGGGTGGTGCTGGTGTCGAAACATGCGGCCGCCGCGCGGGAACTCGGCGGCGTGTTCACGCGGCGGGAAGCCAAAAAGGAATATTTGGCGGTCGTTGAGGGTTGGCCAGTGGCGGACGCCTGGGTGTGCGAAGAGCCGATTTTGCGGGCGGGTGATGTTGGGCCGTCGAAGATTTGGGTGCGCCAAACGGTGCATCCGGCAGGCAAATATTGTTTGACGCACTTTAGGGTGGAGGAGCGGTTTGAGCGGCAGGAAGGACGGTTTTCGTTGCTGCGGTGTTTCCCGAAAACCGGCAGAATGCATCAAATCCGGGTGCACCTGGCTCACTGCGGGTTTCCGATTGTAGGCGACAAGTTGTATTCGCGCTCGGGACTTGAATACGTCGATTGGATGGCGACGGGCTGGACACCGGACCTGGCGCAGCGCTTGTTGTTAGTGAGGCATGCGTTGCATGCGGCGGTGCTGGCGATCCCATGGGCTGGCGGCATGCTCGAGTGGCGGGCCGGGTTGGCCGAGGATCTGCGCGACTTTGTGGCGGGAAATGCCGTTCAGCCCACTCCCGGCGTTGTCATTTGGAGCCGGCATGACTAAGCTCGCGCATGGTTGCACTCAACGAACTGGTGGCATTTTTGGATGAGCAGTTGGAAATTGCGAGGATCGCGGATTACCCGGGGGCCTTGAATGGATTGCAGTTGGCTAATGCGGGGCAGGTTGGGCGGATCGTCACGGCGGTGGATGCCTCGCTGGCGGTGGTGGAAGCGGCGGCGGCGGGAGGGCCGGGATTGTTGTTGGTGCACCACGGGATGTTCTGGCAAGGCGCGCAACCGGTGTGCGGTGCGTTGTACCGCAAACTCAAAACCGCGATGGACGCCGGCCTGGCGATATATTCAGCTCATCTGCCGCTCGATGTGCACCCGGTGTGGGGCAATAACAGGTGTCTGGCACTCGCGCTCGGCATGCACGAAACCACCCCGTTTTTGGATTGGAAAGGCATGGCCGTCGGCCTGCGCGGCCCATGGGTGGGCACCCGTGAGGAATTGAACCATCGGCTCATGGCCGCGGTCGGCGGGCCGGTGAACGTGTGCGCCGGCGGGCCGGAGCGGATTGCTGCGGTGGGATTGGTCACTGGCGGGGCCGGCAGTGAGGTGGCACGGGCGGCGGCGGCGGGGGTGGATGCGTTTATTTCCGGCGAAGGGCCGCACTGGAGTTTTCCGCTGGCAGAGGAGTTAGGGATCAACCTGTTGTTAGCCGGGCACTACGCGACGGAAACCTTCGGGGTCAAGGCACTCGGGGCGGAACTGGCACGTCGCTACGATTTGTCGTGGGACTTTGTGGATCGCCCGAGCGGACTTTAGCCTGAAAACCCAA